>SLFB01000232.1 GCA_007124475.1 Vibrio sp.
AATCCATACAAGGCTATCAAAGGTCGCGTATTATACTAACTTGACATGCATTGCTCAAGACCCGAACAGATCCTTTTTACGGATTTGGTGATCTTTTTTAAGCAGAGCTGAGTTTAGGTTGTTAATTTAGTGCGCGAATCATACCAGAATATTCTTAACTCACAACATAAAATGTGCGTCAAATCCAGCCTCTTTCGGCAAAAGAAACCACTTCACCGTCACCAACCACAAAATGATCCAATACACGAATATCCACTAACTGCAGCGCGTCCACCAAACGTTGGGTGATGCGTCGGTCGGCTTGACTAGGCTCTGCCACGCCTGAAGGATGATTATGCGCCAAAATTAACGCCGCCGCATTGAGCTGTAATGCCCGCTTAACCACTTCTCGTGGATACACGCTGGCAGCATCAATCGTACCTTCAAATAACACTTCCGCTTGAATAACACGATGTTGATTATCGAGAAACAGAATATAAAAAGCTTCACGTTGGCGATCGCGCAATACACTGGTTAAATACAATTTGGTTTGCTGTGGACTGGTTAAGGCATCACCACGCTGTAGCGTTTCTGCTAAATAACGTTGAGTCATCTCTAGCACCGCCTGCAACTGAACGAATTTAGCTTCACCTAGCCCTTTGTGAGTACAAAACTGCTCTTTAGTGGCGGAGAATAATGCGCGTAGTGAGCCAGCATGACGTAATAAATGGTCAGCCAACTCTAAGACATTCATGCCGGGAGTGCCGGTACGCAGAAAAATCGCTAATAACTCAGCATCGGATAACGCTTGTGGGCCTCGGGCCAGTAATTTCTCTCTTGGCATGGATTCACTGGGTAGATCTTTTAGCCCCATCGCTGAGCTCCAAAGGTAAATGATGTAAACCTCTTTTTATAAGCAAAAAATAATTCAGACCCAACAGGGCCTGAATTAAGATGAGAGCTAATACTGATTTGTGAGTAACACGTTTGTCGCTTAAAGCTTAAAGTGACTGACTAAGCCTCCCATTTGCTGACCGGAACCAGCAAGACGAGAACTGATCGCTTCCGAGTCTTGTAAGTTATCACTAAGCTGATTAACGATTTGCTGAATCGCCACTAGGTTCTGGTTAATATCTTCCGCCACTGTACTTTGTTGCTCGGCGGCGGAGGCGGTTTGCATCCCCATATCATGAATGACGCTAACCGCTTGGGCTATGCTCGCCAGGCGCTGCTTAATTTGCTCTGACTCTTCCGCGGTTTGCTTACCACGTTGTTGGCTGTTATTCATACTGGTTACCGCTTTGCTCACTCCTTGATGTAGTGATTGCAGCATTTCACTGATTTCTTGTGTGCTATTTTGAGTGCGACTGGCCAAAGAGCGCACTTCGTCCGCCACCACGGCAAAGCCTCGCCCTTGATCGCCGGCTCGCGCTGCTTCAATAGCCGCGTTAAGTGCCAAGAGGTTAGTTTGCTCAGCAATTTCGCCAATCACATTTAATACTTGGGTAATTTTATCAGTACGTTGACTGAGATCCTGAATCGCTTCCGAGGTTAAATTCACCTCAGACACTAAGGCATTGATACCTTCAATGGCACTATTGACCTCATGCTGCGCATCATTGATCTGAACATTGGCCGCTTCAATGGATTGCGATGTCGCGGTGGTGTTATTGGCCACTTCCCGCGCGGTAGCGCTCATTTCCGTTACTGCGGTAACCACCTTATCGGTTTCACTGCGGTGGCTGTTCATTTGCTGATTAGATTGTGAGGTGCGCGAGTCCAGCTCACCAGCAGCGGATTGAACATCCTCTGCCGCGCCGCGCAATTGTTTTATCATGGGGTGCAGTTTATCCATAAAGGCGTTAAACGCTTTCGCTACTTCGCCAATTTCGTCTTGGCTTTTCACATTCAGCCTTGCCGTGAGATCCCCTTCACCCGCAGCCACATCTTTTAGTGAAGCCACTAAATGATGCAAAGGAGCAACGCCTTTGGTAACCAAAATGCTCACTACTATACTGGTCACTAAGAGACCTAACAGTGATAAGCCTATTGTTGACCACATTTGTTTGTAAGCTTCGGCTTCACGCAACTGGCGGAACTGAGCGACCTGCTCATCAATATCATCGATATAAATTCCGGTTCCTAATACCCAGTCCCATTTTGAAAGGTACTCGGCATAGCCAAGTTTTGGCGCTTGCGCATTCACTGTTGGTTTATGCCAAGAAAAATACAAAAAGCCATCACCCGATTTAGCGGCGCGGATCAAGCCGGCAATAACAGGCACGCCGTTTTCATCTTGCAGACCGTACAAGTTTTTGCCTTCAAGAGATGGGTTAATAGCGTGCAATGTGTTCACACCTTGTGAGTCATAAGCAAAAAAGTAACCGTCGCTGTCAAAACGCATGGCTTTTAAGATGGCTTTGGCCGCTTCTTTGTTCTCACCATTACGATCGCTCTCGTATAAAGATTGAACTGCGGTGACTCCCATCATTAAATAGCCTTGTAATTCAGCTTTGCTGCGGTCGATCAATTGCCCACGGTATTGATTTAACTCTTGATCCAAAGATTGGGTACTGCTTGAATAAGTGATGACGGTTCTCAAGCCAGTAATAAGTACCAATGGAATTAAAGTTAATAATAACAACTTGGTTCTGATAGATAACGCGCTCACAAAATTCTCCTTAATTTAGTAAGAAGGGCTATGATGCCTAAAAACATGCTGCATATCTGTGAGTTCCTATCCAGTTTCGTTATCTCTATCTTCTTCCTACTGCAAGCTATCACGATATTATTAGCTTGCTAAATAAAGAGAATGCTCAGATCAATGTACCGCTGCTCTCGCCAGCTTTTTATCAGTTGTGCTACCATCAGCGCAGAATTTTTGAGGAACTGCAATGCAAACATTAGCCGGAAAACGAATTCTGCTGGGTATTAGTGGCGGTATCGCTGCTTACAAATGCGCAGAATTAACCCGCCGCTTACGCGAGCGCGGTGCGGAAGTTCGTGTGGTGATGACCCATGCGGCAAAAGAATTTATCACCCCTTTAACCATGCAAGCCGTATCAGGGCACCCCGTGGCCGATAGCTTACTTGACCCAGCGGCAGAAGCTTCTATGGGTCACATTGAACTGGCTAAATGGGCAGATTTAATACTATTGGCACCCGCCACCGCTGATTTAATCGCGCGTTTAGCAGCAGGGATGGGTAATGACTTACTGACTACCTTGGTGCTGGCCAGTGATGCGCCAATCGCGGTATCGCCTGCCATGAACCAGCAGATGTATCGTCATCAAGCCACTCAAGAAAACATCGCTACTTTAGCTCGGCGCGGCGCTACTATTTGGGGGCCGGCGGCCGGAGAACAAGCCTGTGGTGATATTGGCCCGGGGCGGATGCTAGAGCCTTTAGCCTTGGTGGCACAATGTGAAGCTATGTTTGCTCCTAAGCCATTAGCGGGTAAAAAATTACTGTTAACCGCAGGGCCAACTCGTGAAGCGTTAGATCCTGTGCGCTATATGACCAATCACAGTTCAGGGAAAATGGGCTTTGCATTGGCTGAGGCGGCGGCTACTCTAGGTGCTGAAGTGACCTTGGTGAGTGGTCCGGTTGCGCTAGCTACCCCTGGCAACGTAACCCGAATTGATGTGCAAAGCGCGCTAGACATGCACGCGGTCGTGATGGCTCATGCTCAGCAACACGATGTTTTTATAGGTTGCGCCGCTGTTGCCGATTACCGCCCAGAGTTGGTGGCCGAGCACAAAATCAAAAAAACCGAGCAAAGCGAGACCTTAACCGTCACGCTGGTTAAAAACCCTGATATTATTGCCTCGGTGGCGGGATTAAGCGAACGACGTCCTTTTACCATTGGCTTTGCCGCTGAAACTCAGGATGTGGAAACGTATGCTCTTGGCAAGCTCAACAAGAAAAAGTTGGATATGATCTGCGCCAACGATGTCTCGCTCGCCGGCCAAGGGTTTAATAGTAACGATAATGCGTTAACCGTATATTGGGCTAATGGCCAGCAGGCATTACCCCTGAGCAGTAAGCGTGAGCTGGCTCATGCGTTACTGTTGTTAATTCATCATCAGCTATAAATAGGGTCTGTTGACCCTAATGAAGACGTACTGATCGATAAGTCAAAAAATCAAATAGCTTAACGTGACGATTAATACCGCGATCACACCGAAAAGGACATCACCGTGGGTCGCTCTCTTATCACAGCATTGATCTCAGTATCATCAAAGGAATACGGATTATGGTCGGTAGTAAAAAAACCAATCGACGTGAAGAAATTCTCCAAGCTCTAGCACAAATGCTGGAATCTCATGAAGGTGCCTCGCGCATTACGACGGCCAAACTCGCTAAACAAGTGGGTGTATCTGAAGCGGCTTTGTATCGCCACTTCCCCAGCAAAGCGCGAATGTTTGAAGGCCTGATTGAATTTATTGAAGAGTCCTTAATGTCACGTATTAATCGTATTTTAGATGAAGAAAAAGATACCTTAAATCGGATACGTTTAGTGATGCAGCTGATTTTGGTGTTTTCTGAACGTAACCCAGGCCTGACTCGTATTTTATCCGGTCATGCTTTAATGTTTGAGAATGAGCGCCTACGCGATCGCATTAATCAACTTTATGAACGAATTGAAACCTCTTTGCGCCAAATTTTGCGCGAGCGTAAGTTGCGTGAGGGTAAATCATTTCCGGTTGATGAAAGCATTTTAGCCGCACAATTACTCGGCCAGGTCGAAGGCAGCTTAAACCGTTTTGTACGCTCAGATTTTAAATATCAGCCGACTGCCAATTTCGATGCCTATTGGGCCTTATTAAGCGCGCAAATTAAGTAATCTCACTATGAACAATCAAACCAAATACGCTAAGCCTGCGTTTTCTCTCGCGTTAGTCCATCCGAAATATTGGCCAGTATGGCTGGGCTTTGGTTTTCTGGCATTAATGGTCAATCTTCTGCCTTATTCATGGCTATTATCTATTGGTCGAGGCTTAGGCCTGTTTGCGATGCGCTTTGGTAAAAAACGAGTAAAAGTTGCCGAGCGTAATCTTGAGCTGGCTTTTCCCGATATGCCACCGCAACAACGGCAGCAGTTTGTGGTTGAAAACTTTAAAAATACCGGAGCCGCTCTGATCGAAACCGGAATCACTTGGTTTTGGCCTACCTGGCGTTTTAAGCGTTTACTTATTGATAAAGATCTCTCAGCGATGCGAGCTCACGCTGAGAATAAACGTGGCGTTTTACTCTGCTGCGTGCATGCGTTAAATTTAGAAATTACTGCACGAGGCTTTGCGGTATTAGGGCTACCCGGTTATGGCGCTTATCGACCACACAATAACCCGGCCTACGATTTTATCCAATACCGCGGGCGAACCCGTAATGGTAATCAGCTGATTGACCGTAAAGATCTCAAAACCATGATTCGAGTATTACGCCAAGGAGAACGGCTTTTTTACTTGCCTGATCATGACTATGGCCGGAAGAAATCGGTATTTGTGCCTTTTTTTGCGGTGGAGAATGCTTCAACCACAATCGGTACCACTATTCTTGCTAAAGCCAGCCGCTGTGCCATTGTCATGGGCTCAGGTTTTCGCAACGCGCAAGGTCGCTATGAACTGATGGCCGACCTGTCTGTCGAAGCCGACTACCCTCAAGATGATGATGTAGCCGCCGCAGCTTATATGAATAAATACGTCGAACACGTCATTTTACGCGCCCCTGAACAATGGATGTGGTTACATAAACGATTTAAAACGTTACCAGATCCTGAATTAAGAGATAGTCGCTACGCCTAAATGATTTGCCGCCGCTATTCATTTTCCGACGTTACTGTGATGAAATGAGCTTTATCAGCGCATGATCTGAATCATAGGTATTAAAAAGGGAAGTCCGTTACACTGACTTCCCTTTTTTCATTTCTCTCGCTGTTACCATGATGTATAACGACCAATTTGTGATGTTACTGGCGGTGTTTGAACGCGCGGCCCTACTGCTGATGGTGCTGTTTTGGCTAACGCGGTTACACCTGATTCAGACCATAGTACAAAAGACCGATCGCCGCCCTGCAGAAACCACCTTGCTGGCGGCGCTGTTTATCGGTTTTGCCCTGTTTAGCACTTATACAGGTGTCAATGTGGATGGCTCTTTGGTCAACGTACGGATTATTGCCATTGTCGCCGGCGGCATTTTGTTTGGCCCTTGGGTTGGGGTCAGTGCTGGCGTTGTTTCTGGGCTGCATCGCTACTTAATTGATATTGATGGCCCCACGTCACAAGCCTGTTTGATTGCTAGCATAGTGGCGGGATTATTATCGGCGCTGATCCATTATCGAGCTGACAAAGCTCACTATGCTCGCTATGGTATTTTGGTCGGCATGGCGTGTGAAGCGCTCACCATGGGACTGATAGTACTGCTTGCCGAAGATAATCAGTTAGCTTATAGCATTGTCAGCCACATCAGCTTTCCAATGATCGCGGGTACTTTATGTATTGGCTTGATTATTCAACTGGTGCAACATTTAGATGATGAAAAAGAGCGTCTTGCTGCCCAGCAAGCCAAACAAGCGTTACATATTGCCACGCAAACTTTGCCCTATTTTCGCCAAGGTGGCCGTTCGGCTTTAACGAAAGGCTGCCAAGTTATTTTGCAAAATACACAAGCCGATGCGGTTGCGATCACCGATACACAAGATGTCCTAGCTTATGTCGGCATCGGTGAAGAAGAATACTTTGATGCGCATCATCAAATCAGTGAACTGACCCAACAAGCGGTCAAACTCGGCCAACAAATCATCAGTAATAATTTGAATCTACATAACTTTCGCTCCTTGTTGATCATTCCGTTGTGGGAAAATCAACAAGTCACTGGCACCTTAAAGATTTTTTATCGCCAACCGAACCGTATTCGTCGCCCACTGAAAGAGATGGCGATTGGTTTATCACAGCTGATCTCCACGCAATTAGAAGTCTCTCGGGTTGAACAATTAAAAGAAATGGCCAGCCAAGCCGAATTTTCTGCTCTGCAAAGCAAGATCAATCCCCATTTTCTGTTTAATGCGTTAAATGCGATATCCAGCTTGATTCGTCTACGCCCCGATGAGGCGCGCAGCTTAATTGGTAATTTGGCCGACTTCTTACGCTATAATTTGCAACGCACACAAATTCTCATCCCATTAGAGGATGCGTTAAAGCAAGTGCGCGACTATGTGGCCATTGAACAAGCTCGCTTTGGGCGTAAACTGCAAGTGCATTTTGATGTTGAGCCGGTCGCAATTTCGATTGCACCGCTTTTGATCCAACCTTTGGTGGAAAACGCCATTCAACATGGTTTTCAGCCTTCGGCACACGCCTGCGAGGTGACGATCAAAGTACGCAAAACTGCGCAAGGTGCGCAAATTACCATCACAGATACAGGGGTGGGGATCGCCGCAGAACTGATTGATAAGCTGTATCAAGGTGACATAGACAGTCAGCATATTGGCTTAATGAACGTTCATCAGCGATTGCAGTTACTGTACGGTCAAGGGCTGCATATTGAACGGTTAAACCCCGGCACACAAATTCGCTTTGATATTCTCACCAAGGGGAAAACATGTTACGCGCAATAGTGGTTGAGGATGAATATCTGGCTCAAGAGGAGCTACGTTATTTAATTGAAAAACATAGTGATATTGAGATTATCGCCAGCTTTGACGATGGTTTGTCAGCGTTAAAATATCTACAAAACCATCCGGTAGAGGTGCTGTTTTTAGATATTAATATGCCCGCGATGGATGGCATGTTATTAGCTCGTAGTCTGCCAGCGGCCATTCGACCACCGTATATTATTTTTACCACCGCTTACAAAGAACATGCGGCAGAAGCCTTTGAACTGGACGCTTTTGATTATTTGTTAAAACCGCTCAATGAGCAGCGAGTGCAAAACGTGCTCGATAAGTTACAACAGGCACAGTCAATCAAGCAGCCGCAGCCAAGCAGTACGCCGCTGCACCTTATGCGTGAGAATCGGATTCGGATCACCGAGCCTGAGCAAGTCATTTACGCCATGGCGAAGGAGAAAATTACTCTGGTGTACTGTGAAGATGGTGAGTTTTATGTGCCGTATCCGATCAGTGAGCTTTGTGACCAGTTGCCGGCGCAGCACTTTTTCCGCTGTCATCGCTCTTATTGTGTCAATCTCACTCGCGTGCAAGAGATCATCCCTTGGGTTAACAGTACTTACCTCCTGCACTTACAAGGGACACAAAGCGAAATCCCTGTCAGCCGGAGTAACTTAAAAGCCTTCCGCGAGCGAATGCAATTGTAATTCATGCCAAATAATTGCATTTGATGCGCGAGTAATGCAGCTCATTTTATCTTGTTTTAACCCTATTGCAGCTAAGGGATTTAGGCTCGTATCTTAACGGTAGTTCTTACCCATTTTGTTATGGAGTACCGTTTATGTTAGGCATGATATCCCCCCGCTCACGGACCTTAATTGGTACCATTATTGCGCAATTTGCCCTTGGCTCTGTGTATACCTGGAGCTTATTTAATGCTCCGCTGGCGGAAAAATTAGCCGCCCCTGTCAACCAGATTGCCTTCTCTTTTGGTCTTTTGACTTTAGCCCTTGCCTTGGCCTCTTCTGTCTCGGGCTTACTGCAAAAACGTTTTGGCGTACGCCGCGTGACGATGGCAGCAGGCTTATTATTAAGCCTAGGTTTACTCTGGGCAGGGCAAGTGACTCAAGTGTGGCTGCTGTATGTCAGTGCGGGGTTAATCCTTGGCTTTGCCGATGGCACTGGTTACTTAATGACATTATCCAACTGCGTGCGGTTTTTCCCGGAACGTAAAGGCCTAGCTTCAGCTTGTGCTATCGGCGCTTATGGCCTCGGTAGCTTAGGGTTTAAGTACATTAATTTATACTTTCTTGAACACAGCAACGTGAGTATGACCTTTACCATATGGGCTCTGATTGCCGGCAGTTTGGTGGTATTAGGTGGTTTGCTGATGCATGACGCGCCCGTGCAAGCGCCAAGCTCATCGAGCAGCACAAGCAGCCAAGATTACTCGCTACAGCAAAGTACCAAAACACCTCAGTTTTGGTTATTGGCAACGGTGTTTTTTACCATTTGTATGAGCGGATTATACGTGATTGGCGTTGCGAAAGATGTTGGCGAGCTGCAAGTGCATCTCTCCACCGCGGCGGCGGCTTCTTCAGTGGCGATCCTGGCGATGGCGAACCTTGCGGGTCGATTAGTGCTGGGGATTTTGTCCGATAAAATGGAGCGTCGTAAAGTGGTTGGGATAGCGTTACTGATCTGTACCTTAGGCGTGAGCACCTTACTGTTTGTTCCTCTCAATGAAATGCGTTTTTTTATGGCGATTTCTTGTGTTGCCTTTAGCTTTGGCGGCGCGATTACGGTGTTTCCAACCTTGGTCAGCGATTATTTTGGGCTAAATTCTTTGACTCAAAACTACGGAGTGATTTACTTAGGCTTTGGTTTGGGTAGCTTCTTTGGCTCTATCGTAGCGTCATTATTCGGTGGCTTCCAAGCGGCGTTCAGTGTCATGCTCATACTGCTTGGCGTGTCTTTATGTATCGCTCTTTGGCTACGGGCCCCAAAAGAGAAAGCATCCGCCACGCTGACTTGGCAGCCATCGCTTCATTCAAGCAGTCGTTAATCACGTCGCACTTAGGCTAATCAGCGTTGCCGCCAACACCACGGCATCTTTCAATAAGCAAAGATGAACAGCAATAAGCAACGGCTCGGTTATCAACCCTGAGCCGTTGCTTTCTCTAACGGGCTTTATCTAACGAACTTTCTGTTACGGAGTCGTTAAGCGACAACACCATATTGAGCTCGGTAAGCCTCTACTGCAGCTAACTGCACCGGATCTCCCCCTTGCTCTTTTAGATAAGTCACTAGATCGCCCAAGCT
>SLFB01000290.1 GCA_007124475.1 Vibrio sp.
AGATAAACAGACCCTAGGGAGTTTAACAAAATTTAACTTTAAAAGGATCTATTACTGATATGGAAACTTATCCACAAGATTCTAAAAAGAGATAAATAAAAGAGATAAATAAAAGTTACCTAAGCAAGGTATTGTATGCATAAACAGTGGTTAAGCGTGTTGTTTTGCTTATAGAGCTAGACTGAGTGCCGATGTTTAGAAAAGTGCTGTGGATAACCCCTTTGTTGGTCAATGTTTGAACGATGGTTTTTTACATGTTTGATGTAGCGTTTCAAGTTAACTTTATTTGAGTGTTTTTGTTTTTAGTTTATGTTTTTAAAGGTTTATTTTTTATTTTAATTTGTTGGTGTCATAAGTGGTATAGTGTCAGAGTTTATATATTGATGCTTTCTTCACATGGTTATTCACAGAAAACGTGAATAAATGTGCTCTGCGTCCCATTCTTTTGTTGATAAGTGACTATAAGAAGAAAACTTATACAAAGAAAGGGGGATGTTTAATAAATATCGTGTGAATCACACGAGTTCGTTTGCTCCAACTGGGGATATGTGGAAAAATCTATCTAATTAAGATTTTATAAGAGGTTTGCCTGTGATCGATGGCGATGGTTACCGACTTAATGTGGGTATTGTGATTTGCAACAACCATGGTCAGGTTTTCTGGGCTAAACGATACGGACAACACTCATGGCAATTTCCTCAAGGGGGAATTGATGAGGGTGAATCTCCTGAGCAAGCAATGTATCGGGAGCTTTATGAAGAGGTTGGTCTTACTAAGAAGGATGTCAAAGTCATCGCAACTAGTCGGCATTGGTTAAGATATAAATTACCAAAGCGTTTAGTTCGATGGGATTCTCGACCTGTCTGTATTGGACAAAAACAGAAATGGTTTCTGCTGCGTCTTGAATGCGATGAATCTAAGATTAACATGCAACGTGGTGGTACCCCTGAATTTGATGGTTGGCGCTGGGTAAGTTATTGGTATCCAGTCAGGCAAGTAGTGTCTTTTAAACGTGATGTTTATCGACGGGCGATGAAAGAATTTGTTTCTTTAGCAATGCCATTTAAAGAACGAAAAGCAAAACGTAAAAATCGTAGGGGATAATATGCTCTCAGAGCTAAGAGAGATTGTTGAACGAGTATCTAAAGTTGAAGATATCTACCAAGCACTAGATATTTTTGTCAAACAAACTTGTTTAGCTATGCACACAGAGTGCTGCACTGTCTACTTAGCGAATGAGGATATGGAATGCCTCGAACTGATGGCGACACAAGGCCTTAAGTTTTCTGGCGATAAGTTATTGATTGGCTTTGATGAAGGGTTAGTTGGCTTGGTGAAAAGAACCGCTGAGCCGATTAACTTAGCCAAAGCCTCACAGCATAAAGAGTTTAAATATTTTAAGCAGCTGGGAGAAGAGGTTTACCACTCTTTTCTCGGTGCGCCGATCATTTATCGTAAACGAGTTTTGGGGGTGCTGGTTGTACAGCAAAGGCTTCCCCGGTTATTCAGTGAAATTGAAGTTTCCTTTTTGGTGACTCTAGCGACTCAGCTAGCGGTGATTATTGCTCACGCACAAACGCAAGGCCATTGGCTGTTATCTAAGAATCAGCATACCATTACCGGGGTGCCCGCTTCTTCAGGCATCGCCATTGGTGAATTATGGTGGGATGATTCGCAGCCGCAGTTAAGTCACGTGTGCCCCGCCTCCTCATTAAATATCGAGCGCGAACAA
Organism: Vibrio sp.; assembly: GCA_007124475.1. Taxonomy (GTDB): domain Bacteria; phylum Pseudomonadota; class Gammaproteobacteria; order Enterobacterales; family Vibrionaceae; genus Vibrio. The sequence goes on from SLFB01000290.1 coordinate 1,733, forward strand.
GCATGGTTAGCGAGAGCCATTGATAGTGCGGTTAAGGATTTTCGTAAATTACGCAAAAAATTGGATAACGACATTAACACCGAAGCGTTGGCGATTTTTGATTTGTTTACCCACCTTTTGAACGATCCTATGCTGCGCAATGATCTTAAGTTGCGAGTTCAAAGAGGCGATCGAGCAGACTGGGCCGTTCGCCAAGTGGTGGAAAGCTACTCTAATCGTTTTGCTCGAATGTCTGACGCTTATTTACGTGAACGTTCGCAGGATATTAGAGAGCTGGGTCAACGCTTATTGTACTTTCTTTACAATACTGAACATGATCAGTTATCGCTCCATAAGCCAATTATTTTGGTGGTTCGCGAACTAACCGCGACATTATTAGCGGCATTACCTAAAGATAAATTATTAGCTGTGGTTGCGTTAGAAGGTGCGGTTAACTCTCATGCCGCTATCTTATCTCGGGCCCTTGGTATACCGAGTATTATGGGCGCGGCTCTGAATTTAAAGCAAATTAATGGTAAGAAAGCGATTGTCGATGGTTACAGTGGAAAGCTGTATGTTTCCCCTAATAAATCGACGCTGGCTGAATATCGCGCCTTAGCTTATGAAGAGCGGCAACTGGCGCAGATGGTTAATAAAGCGATTTGTGAGCCTGCTTTCACTGAAGATGGTGTGCAAGTAGAGGTGTTGTTAAATGCAGGACTCAGCGCTGATAGCCATTTAGCCAATAGTCAAGGTGCTGATGGCATCGGCCTTTATCGCAGTGAAGTGTCTTTTTTACTCCAGCAGCGGCTGCCCAGTGAAGATGAGCAAATTCAACGTTATCGTTGTTTATTGCAAGCTTATCCAGACAAGCCAGTAGTGATGCGTACGTTAGACGTAGGAGGTGATAAGCCTTTACCCTACTTACCGATTGATGAAGATAACCCTTTTCTTGGCTGGCGTGGGATTCGTTTTACATTAGGTCATCCTGATATTTTTTTAATGCAGTTGCGCGCTATGCTTCGAGCCAGTAGTGGCTATGATAACCTGCGTATTTTATTGCCGATGGTGTCCGGCGTGAAAGAGCTGGATGACGCGCTGAGGTTGATCGAACAGGCTTACCAAGAGTCATTAAAAGTCGACGCTAGTATTATTCGTCCTAAGGTTGGGATTATGTTAGAAGTCCCATCGATGCTGTACTTGTTGCCGCTGATAGCCAAAAAAATTGATTTTGTCTCTGTTGGCACTAACGACCTGACGCAATATTTACTTGCTGTCGATAGGAACAATACTCATGTTGCTGATGTCTATGATGCCATGCACCCAGCGGTCATCATGGCATTAAAGCAAATTGCGCAAGTGTGCCAGCAATATGCCTTACCGGTATGTGTCTGTGGCGAATTAGCGGGAGATCCTTGTGGGGCACTGCTGCTCATTGGTTTAGGTTATTCGTCGTTGAGTATGAATGCGTCTAACGTGGCGAAAGTGAAGTATCTTGTCCGCCATTCCAGTAAATCTGAGTTGCAGCATTTGGCTGATAGAGCTCAGTTACAGCCTTATGGCGATGATATTCATGCTATGATGCTGGCTCACTTTGAGGCTAAAGGTTTCGCTGGCTTTGTACGCGCTGGCAAACAATAAGGAACAACAATGGAACTCAATATTTTACTATTACTGCTCGTACTGGGTAGCGTAGTAGGATTACTTGCTGGATTGCTGGGGATCGGTGGTGGTTTATTAGTGGTACCCGCTTTATTGTTTCTGTTACCGCAATTAGGCGTGGCGACTGACATTGTGATGAACATGGCGTTAGCGACTTCACTGGCCACGATTATTGTCACATCTAGCTCGTCAGCGATGAATCATCTCAAATTAGGTAATGTGGATTTATTTGTTGTTAAATGGCTGTTACCTGGTGTGTTAGTGGGTGGTTTCTTAGGCTCAGTGGTTGCTGAGTGGCTACCAAGTCAATATTTGCCAAAAGTGTTTGGTTTGATTGTTTTAGTGTTAGCGCTGCAAATGTTTCGTTCTTCGTTATCCGTTCGTTCGACCAAGCCGATGCCAAATGCGGTCTTGACGCTTTTATCCGGTAATGGGATTGGTATTATTTCTACTTTAGCTGGTATTGGTGGTGGATCATTAACGGTGCCTTTTTTGAACCATCATGGCGTCGAAATGCGTAAGGCGGTTGGGTCTTCAGCGGTGTGTGGTTTAGTTATTGCCATTTCAGGCATGTTGGGTTTTATCTTACATGGTTATCGAACTGAGCATCTACCTAGCTATAGCCTTGGTTATGTCTATTTGCCTGCATTATTGGCGATAGCCTGTACATCCGTATTAACAACGCGAATCGGTGCTAGGTTGGCTTCTCAGTTACCAACCTTGATACTGAAACGATTTTTTGCCCTATTTTTAATGTTGGTAGCAATTATCATGTTGCTGCAATAAATGTTTAGTCATACATAAGAGAACGTGATTTTATGTCTCAAGGATACTTTAGTTTTCCGAATATTGATCCGGTATTATTTTCTATCGGTCCACTATCTGTACGTTGGTATGGGATGATGTACTTGTTGGGGTTTCTCTTTGCGATGTGGTTGGCTAACCGCCGAGCAGATAAACCAGGTAGTGGCTGGACGCGAGAACAAGTGTCTGATTTGCTTTTTGCCGGCTTTTTAGGCGTTGTGATTGGGGGGCGAGTCGGTTATGTGCTCTTCTATAATTTTGAACTCTTTCTTGCAGACCCCATTTATTTATTTAAGGTCTGGACTGGTGGTATGTCTTTCCATGGTGGCTTGCTTGGGGTGATAGCTGCGATGTTTTGGTATGCTCGCCGTCATCAGCGCCGTTTTTTTGCCGTGGCCGATTTTGTTGCACCTCTAGTACCATTTGGTTTGGGATTAGGCCGATTAGGGAACTTTATGAATTCCGAGTTGTGGGGACGGGTAACCGACGTTCCATGGGCGGTTGTGTTCCCTAATGGTGGACCGCTTCCTCGTCATCCATCACAGCTGTACGAAATGGTTTTAGAAGGTATTGTACTGTTCTTTATTCTTCATTGGTTTATCAAAAAACCTCGCCCTCTAGGGGCGGTGTCTGGGTTGTTTTTACTCGGTTATGGGACTTTTCGTTTCTTGGTTGAGTTTGTCCGCGAGCCCGATGGGCATTTAGGCTTATTTGGCGATGTGATTTCTATGGGGCAAATTTTATCCACACCAATGATTATTCTTGGTATCGCACTTATGGTATGGTCATATCAAAATCAAAACCATGCAAATCATCCATCAAATAGTAAGGTTGTAAAGTGAAGCAGTATTTAGACCTTTGCCAGAGAATTGTTGACCACGGTGTCTGGGTTGAAAACGAGCGAACGGGTAAACGTTGTTTGACCGTGATTAATGCCGATTTGACTTATGATGTGGCGAATAATCAGTTTCCATTAGTGACCACGCGTAAGAGCTACTGGAAAGCCGCAGTGGCTGAGCTGCTGGGGTATATTCGAGGTTATGATAGTGCTGCTGATTTTCGTCAACTAGGGACGAAAACATGGGACGCGAATGCCAATATGAATGCAGCTTGGTTGGCCAATCCCCATCGTAAAGGTGAAGATGACATGGGGCGCGTTTATGGCGTTCAAGGTCGTTCATGGGCGAAACCAGAGGGTGGGCATGTCGATCAGCTTAAAAAAATTGTGGATGATCTTACCAATGGGGTAGATGACCGTGGGGAAATCTTAAATTTTTACAACCCGGGTGAGTTTCATATGGGCTGCCTGCGTCCTTGTATGTACAGCCATCACTTCTCGTTATTGGGCGATACCTTGTACCTGAATAGTACTCAGCGCTCTTGTGATGTGCCGTTAGGCTTAAACTTCAACATGGTTCAAGTGTATGTTTTTTTAGCCGTAATGGCGCAAATTACGGGTAAGAAACCTGGTCAGGCTTATCATAAAATTGTCAACGCTCATATCTATCAAGATCAATTAGCCTTGATGCGTGATGTGCAATTAAAACGTGAGCCATTACCTGCGGCCAAATTTCATATTAATCCAAAGATTCGCAGCTTAGAAGATTTAGAAACCTGGGTGACGTTAGATGATTTCTCAGTGATGGACTACCAGCATCATGATCCGATCCAATACCCTTTTTCTGTCTAATTAAACTCAGTCATTGTGGGTTAATATTCTGTTCGATGGTGGGTGCATTTGAAGTTCAGGGGGCTAGGGGAAGCTCATTGACCCTAATCAGAGAGCCTGATTATGCTCATTAGGATGGACGGGTTGCTATTTACCTGCAACTCCAAGTGGTTTGGGTATAGATAACCTGATATTTGATAAGAGCAACAAGCTGTATCTTGCCAGTAGAATACAAAAAGCCGCCTAGCATTTTGCTGGCGGCTTTTTTATACCAATCGATGGGTTGTAACGACTTAAGCCGTTAAGGTTAAAATTGAACCAGGCAGCATCACAAATAAAGCAAACAGATACAAAGCAACGGAGGCTTTATTCTTAATCGCACAATTAGAAATCCATTCTGCACCTTTAAGAGGTAGCTCACGTAAGAATGGCGTACCAAAAATAAGCAGGGTTGCACCGATGTTGAACACAAGGTGAACTAAGGCGATTTGTAATGCGAACGCCGCAAACTCACCAGATACCGCCGTGGCTGCAAGTAATGCTGTGATACAAGTCCCGATATTGGCTCCTATGGTAAACGGATAGATATCGCGCACTTTTAATACCCCTGAGCCAACTAAGGGAACAATTAAGGTAGTAGTGGTGGTGGAAGATTGAACCAGCACAGTAACAACACTGCCTGATGCGATACCATGTAATGGACCTTTACCAATGGCACTTTTTAATATCTCACGTGCAGGGCCAACCATCAGGCTTTTCATCAGTTTACCCATCATCAAAATCGCAAAGAAAATGATGCTGATACCCAAAATGATCATACTCACGCCACCCCACGTTGTGCCGAGGAAGCTAAGTTGAGTTTCTAAACTGCTCACAATAGGTTTGGTTACTGGGCCGATAAAATCGAAGCTTTTGACACTCATGTCACCAGTAGACATCAGAGGGGATACTAACCAGTATGATATTTTTTCTAACAGTCCAAACATCATCTCTAAAGGAAGGAAAATAAAGACAGCAAGGATATTAAAGAAGTCGTGCACAGTGGCGCTGGCAAATGCACGTTTAAACTCTTCTTTACAGTGTACGTGCCCAAGGCTGACTAAGGTGTTGGTTACTGTCGTGCCAATATTGGCTCCCATTACCATAGGGATAGCAATTTCAACCGGTAATCCGCCTGCGACTAAACCGACGATAATTGAGGTAACCGTACTGGATGATTGAATTAATGCGGTTGCCACTAATCCTATCATTAACCCTGCAATAGGGTTAGAGGCAAAAGCAAACAGAGCTTTTGCATGCTCACCAGTGGATAATTTAAAACCACTACCTACCATTGAAACCGCGAGTAATAGTAGATAAAGCATTAGTGCCAAGTTTATCCAACGTAGCCAGCGCATCTTACTTAGTGTTGGTAGCGCTGTGGATGTAGCTTGGTTGATCATTCTCTTCTCCATTGGCCGAGATAGTTGTTTTGGCCGGTAGTTGAATCTGTCGCGATAGTAGATGACGAATATTTCATTAATATGACAATGTTTTTAATGTTGGCTAATGAGGGGGTTCTCTTTCTTTTTTAAGTTTTGTCTTTACCTTAAATGTTTGAAATTAAAAGTTATTTTTATTGGTATTGTTGTCGATAATATTGACTTAATTTTGCTATTAAAGCGGTTTGATATGTCTATTTGATGACGCTTGATGAGAAGATAACAGGAAAAATTATGTGTATTTCGGTTTTAATTCGGTTTATTCGAAATGTTTGCGGCTGGGATGTTCGAATGCTATAACTGATGCATCAATGATGAATGGGTTTTGTGATGTCGCACTTAAATTATAATCATCTCTATTACTTTTGGATGGTTTGCAAGCAGGGATCGGTGACAAAAGCAGCGGACGCATTGTTTTTAACGCCGCAAACGGTAACAGGGCAGATTAAAGCATTGGAAGAGCGCTTAGCGGGTAAGTTGACTAAGCGCAATGGGCGTAGCGTTGAACCGACAGAGTTAGGGCAACTGGTATTTAAATACGCAGATCGCATGTTCGGTTTAAGTTATGAAATGCTGGATATCATCAATTACAGTCAACGTTCAAATGTATTATTTGATGTTGGTGTTGCAGACGCGCTTTCTAAACGTTTAGTGAGTAAGATTTTGATGACGACAGTGCCGGAAGATAATCGTATCCACTTACGCTGTTTTGAATCTACTCATGAATTATTACTCGATCAGCTCTCGCAGCATAAGTTGGATATGATTTTATCTGACTGCCCAGTGGATTCGACCCAAAGTCCGGGATTGTTCAGTAAGAAATTGGGTGAAAGTCATATGGGATTTTTCTCCAGTAGTCAGATGGATAGTAAAGATTATCCCGCCTTACTGGCGCAGTGTAAGCTGCTACTGCCTGGTAGTAGAACAGCCATGGGGCGTAAAGTTAGGCAATGGTTTGACCGTCAAGGCATTCAGCCTAATATTTTAGGTGAGTTTGATGATGCTGCATTAATGAAAGCTTTCGCCTCTTACCACCCTGATGTTGTATTTATGGCTCCATTATTATTACGCACTGAGATGGAGCAAGAAGGAGCTTTACATTTATTAAGTCGTTTAGAAGAAGTTAAAGAAGAGTATTACGTTATCTTTGCCGAAAGAATGATTCAGCACCCCGCGGTAAAAAGTGTTTGTGATGCCAATTTTAATCATTTTTTTGACTAAAATAGTGGCTTGAATTTGTTTTTTGCTAGCTTGAGATTGGCGGCAGGGCTAGGCGCGTTCACCCTAATCGCATAGCCTGTCTATGCTCATGGGGATAAGATCACAGGTTGCCTAGCGGCAACTGCAACTGCAAATGGTTTAGGTGTAAGTGTGTTTGTATGTTGAGATGGAACCTAGACTTGCGATTTATCTCCAACGGCAACTTAACTGGCTATGTATTATTACTAATAAATGAATTAGTATTTAGCGATTAAAGCATATTTCCCCCGGTTGGTTGTTAGAAAACGCGCATTACCCCCTTTCTAATTAAAGCGATACCTATTGATTCAGTTCGTTTATCCTAATCACATGGTAATTTATGCTTATAAACGGGGGAAGTTGCCTTTTAGCGCTAGCGGCAAGTGGTTTGCGCGCAGATCTCTCACATGCTTAATGGATTTAGTGATTGTGTTCATACCTCATCAATACGATACGCATTTTTAGTGCATTCTCCCGTTTCTGGGCCACGTTTGTGGTCGCGGTGTCATGATGATGGTTTGTTTAAGCGGTTATTTTTTAAGGTACTTATTTATGAACCTAGAACAAATGGAGCAAAATTCTGCTCAGGCGGTGGTGTTACTCAAGGCAATGGCTAATGAGAGACGGCTGCAAATTCTATGTCTATTACACAATCAAGAGTTATCGGTTGGAGAGCTATCAACTAAGTTGGCTCTAAGTCAATCGGCGTTATCTCAACATTTGGCCTGGTTGAGAAGAGATGGATTAGTGGAAACGCGCAAAGAGGCACAAACGGTATTTTATACCTTGAGTAGCGATGAAGTAAAAGCCATGATTGAACTATTGCACGGCTTGTATTGTAGCGCTAAATAGATAGGTGGCTGGCTGGTAAGGCGGCAAGGTTGCGAGACAGGGATGTTGCGAAAAACAGGTATAAAAAAACCGGCGTGGGCCGGTTTTTTTCATTACTGAAGAAAAAGCAATAATTAAAGTGCTTTGATCGCAGCAGAGAAGCGAGACTTATGACGCGCTGCTTTATTCTTGTGAATAAGGCCTTTAGTCGCCATGCGGTCTAGGATTGGTGTAACTGCCGCAAATGCAGCAGTTGCAGCTTCTTTGTCGCCAGCAGCAATTGCAGCAACGGTTTTCTTCATGTAAGTGCGCATCATTGAACGACGGCTAGCGTTGTGCTGGCGACGTTTTTCAGATTGGATAGCGCGCTTCTTAGCAGACTTGTTATTTGCCAAGGGTCTAACTCCCAAAAACTTTAGTTCGGTGACAATTTAAGGGCCGGAAATATCCCTTATTTGCACTTAAATGTCAAATGATTTGTGCAAAAACCCGTCTAAACCAA
>SLFB01000001.1 GCA_007124475.1 Vibrio sp.
CAAGCCAGGATTTGAATCTCTACCGAACCCTGATATTGATGGAGTTATGAATGCTCTTACGGCCAACGATTAATGGTTTGTCGCACTGATGATTTGCGGCGGTGATATCAATACCGTCAGTGATAAAAATGCGCTAAGTGATTTGCTTAGCGCATTTTAGTTTGTTAATTCAACTGGTAAGGCTGACGCTTTGCCAGTTATTCATCAATATCTAGATAATTACAACAATTGCAAGCAGAACGAATAAACCGCCAAGAATTGAAGGACGTTGGAAGCGGTTCGCTGCTTTAAGCTCAGAGCCAGGAACGACGGGCACTGTGGTTGAAAGCGCAGCAACAGGGCCTCCAGTCAAGAAGTATTGCATAACCGCACAGCCACCAGCCGCCGCGGCAGCAGCAGCTAGCGGCGAAACATCGTATTTGAGTACGATAGTTAAGAAAGGTAAGACGATAGCGGCAGAAGCTGCATTGGATTGAGTAATTAACCCAGCAATGGCTGATACGATGAGCATGACTACAATTGGGGCGTAATTTAGTGCAGGATCAAACCAGTTAGCAACGATATCTACCACGCCAACGTTACGGATAACGGTCGACATGAAGAGAAAGCCTATGGTGGCAATCAATGGAATCGCGACTCGTTGTACTCCTTCAAGCATCATAGCTTCTGCTTTACTGAGTGGTGTTTTTGCTAATACCGCAACTAATAGTGCAGAGAATACGCCGACAAGAAAAACCGGATAACCAATAGCAAAACCAATGACTAAAGCGATAAATGGTAAAATAGCGATTAAGAAACTTTTATCTTCGTGTTGGTCTTTAATGTCTTTTAAAATAGAACTAATTTGCTCTTGAGTATATGTTATCCCACTGCGCTTTTGCTCTACTCTTAGTCGCCAGAAACTGATGGTGATAATCGATAATGCGGTAATGGCACCAATAACGTTAATCATACCAAAACCGATCCCAGCAGTGGCAATAACAGCCAGCAATGTTGGGTGAGTAAAGCCGCCAAAATTACCAAGATGACCTGCATGAGCTTGTAAACCCGCTACTTTATCTGGGTTCACACCGAGTTTGATTGCTGCTGGGCCAGTAATAACCGCGGTAATTGCTGGTTGGGTAAAGCCGGTTAACCCCCCAATAACGCCCGCAGCCACAGTACCAGCACTCGCGATACCTGGACCACCACCGAAGCGACTACCTAACAAAATAATGCGTTGAATAATCACATTTAGGAAGCCAGTTTTCTCCATCACACCAATAAAGAGTAAAACACCAGCCATATCAGCAATTACTGGGTGTAAGCTACCATTGACCATTTTTAAAACGGTAATATCCTCGGCACCAGTAATCGGGAAGCCAGCGATTAAAGCGGCAAGGGTAGAACCAATAATGGCTGTCATATATAACGGAGTTCGACCGCTGATCATTAAGATCAGGGTGAGTCCGATAACCAGTTGCGCAACAAGTAACATAGTACCTCTCTTAGAATTAATATCGGGTCTCTTATCCACAACATGTTACCTGATGGGTAAAGTCATTAGATTTGAGACTAAGATCACAAGCAGTATTAAATAGTGAATTTCACGCTTTCTCAATCAGATATAGAGCTTAAAGTGTTATAAAGCGTAATTTAATTAATGTTTCTGGTTGTAAGATAGCGCAACTATACCTAACTTGTCGCTCCCAATGATGATTATGATCATAATTGAGGTCGAAAATAAGACCGAGTGGGATGCGGCAATCTATTTTGCTTAGGCGATCTCACTATTGATTGGAGAAAGTGTTTTATTGGAGAAAAAACTCTATTTGACGCTGATGGTCTAAAGCGTTTGACTCTTTGTTGAAAGCGGCGGGGTAACCTATTGAGTAAGCTAGCTTCTCTGGGCTGTTTCTATTAAGGGTGAAAGAGGAGGTCAATAGGGGTTGGCAAGTGGTTTCTATCCCTTTTCGACTTGAAGCTGCTGCGGTGTTGACTACGTTCGTTCGCCCCAATCACATAGTTTGCCTATGCTCATGGGGATGAACTCACTTGTCACCTACCTGCAATTCCAAGTGGTTTTGCTATAGGTGTTATCAACGGGCTTCGATGCTACTGATCGCTGTTATTAACTTCTCAGATAAGTGCGCTTTTTGTCCGTTAGTAAAGTTAAACATTACAACGGTTGCTGAGCCTGTTGTGGTCACTTTACCCATTTTTTTACTCACAATCTGATACTGCATGGTAAAACGATCGCTTTGAATATCGATAACCCGTGAGCCAACCAATAGCGTATCTGGAAAAGTAACAGGAATTTTATAGCGGCATTGCGTTTCACTCACTACGGGGCCAATGCCGGTACTTTGTGTTTCTTCCATCAGGGCAACGTGTTTGAAGTAGTCGATGCGAGCGGTTTCGAAATACCGAAAATAGACGACATTATTAACATGTTGCAGGGCATCCATTTCTCCCCAAGCGACCGGAATTTCAGTAATGACCGGATAATCGGCAAGTAAGCTTTCCATCAAAAATAGTTCCTTTATCTATTAGAGGTTTTATTCTAACTGAACAATAGCTAGAACGCTTAACCTTGTTAACATTGAGTTAACGTTTTTGAGGGTTGGCTAACAGATTCAAGACCGAGTAAGCGTGGTTATTTATCATGCTTACTCTGACTCATTTGTCGTGCGTCTAGGTAGTGAGCGTTTTTTTAGGCAGCGTAAAGCCACCATAGAGATCCATTCGACGATGACGTAAGTTTGTGACAGAGCCTTCCGTATTCAGTTGTTTTAGCTTATCTAATTCCACATCGGCAAAGATGATCATCTCAGTATTTGGGCTGGCTTCTGTGATTGTGGCATCATGTGGGAAAAATACATCTGAGGGTGAAAATACGGCTGATTGAGCGTATTGAATATCGACATTATCAACCCGAGGTAAGTTGCCGACGCTACCACCTATGGCAACGTAGCACTCATTCTCAATGGCTCTAGCTTGAGAGCATAACCTTACCCGTTGATAGCCATTTTTAGTGTCTGTCCAAAAAGGCACAAAGATAATTTGAACGTCTTGCTCTGCTAGCATTCTTCCTAATTCAGGAAACTCACTGTCATAACAGATTAAAATTCCGACTCGACCCGCATCGGTTTCAAATACTTTAACATTGTTTCCTCCATCGATGACCCAGTCCCGTTTTTCATGCGGAGTAATGTGTATTTTATATTGTTCATCAATAGAACCATTACGGTGTAATAAGTAGGCAACGTTATACAGCTGACCGTCTTCTAACACGGGCATACTACCAGCAATAATATTGATGTTATAAGTGACAGCAAGCTTTGAAAAATGTTGTTTTATTTGCTCGGAGAAAGACGCTAAGAAACGAATTGCTTCAACACTGTTTTGCTCCCGCTTTAATCCCATGAGAGGAGCATTGAAAAACTCGGGGAATAAAGCGAAGTCAGCTTGATACTTGGCCAGTGAGTCGATGAAGAACTCAGCTTGATTAAGTAAATCTTCGACCCCGTCAACAGCACGCATCTGCCATTGGATAATGCCAATTCGGACTAAGGTTTTTTCGATATCATGTACAGATTGAATGTCTTCTTCATAAAAGAAATTGTCCCATTCTAATAGGGTGGCGTAGCCCTTTGAATGTTCATCTTCTGGTAGGTAATGCCGCATGATACGTTTGACATCAAAATCGTTGGCGAGTTGAAAAGACAAAATGGGATCATGAAGTTCGCGACGTTTCACTTTTTCGATATAGTCAGCCACGGAAAGCTCACTTGAATGCTGAGCGTAGCCTGGTATTCGCCCTCCCGTTAGAATGGCTTTAAGATTATTGCTACGACATAGCTCTTTTCTTGCGGCGTATAATCGGCGACCTAAACGTAATCCGCGATAGTCTGGGTGCACAAAAACATCTAGCCCGTAAAGCGCATCGCCAGTGGTTTTATGTTGAATAACATTTTGCTCATTAATAATGTCGGTATACACATGGGACAAAGAAAAGCGGTTGTAATCTACTTTTATGGTTAGAGCGGCACCAATGATTTTACCATCATCCTCAATGCAAACTTGGCCATCAGGAAATTGATGAATTAGATCCATAATGGTCATTCGTGGCCAAGCGCCACCGACATCGTGAAAGACTAAATCCATTAGTGCGGCTAGCTCAGGATAATCGTTTTTTTCAATCACTCGTAAGGTTAAGCGTGGTGTGCTATTGCTCATATATCCTTTATATCCTATTGGTATCGTTCCCCTTCCTACTTGAAGCTACAGGAGGCTACGTTCGCTCACTCCAATCACATGGCTTGCCTATGCTTATGAGAATAATGAGAGCCACTCGTGGCTCTCATCAAAGGCCTGCCTACCTGCAACTCCAATTTGTTTGGGTTTATCCTTTAATTGAATAATCATAGTGACTAATTTAGTGATACGGTTCAAGTTAAAAAGGCATTAAGGTTCCTTGGGACCAGTGACGATACGGTATCAATGACTGAATAAACTTGGGGGTGTTACTCGCAAGGAGGAGCTAAATGGATCAGGGCTAGTCCGCCTTGTGCGGTTTCACGATATTTTTTGTTCATATCCTTGCCGGTTTGATACATGGTTTCAATGACTTTATCTAAAGATATTAAGCATTTACTCGTGCGTTTAAGAGCCATGCGTGAAGCGTTAATGGCTTTTATCGCTCCCATTGCATTACGTTCAATGCACGGAACTTGTACTAATCCGCCAATGGGGTCACAAGTCATTCCAAGTGAATGTTCCATGGCTATTTCTGCGGCGATACAGATTTGTTCATTGCTACCTCCGCGCAGTGAGGTTAGCCCTGCTGCTGCCATGGAAGAAGAAACCCCAATTTCACCTTGGCAGCCCACTTCAGCACCTGAAATGGAGGCATTCATTTTATATAACATGCCAATTGCTCCCGCGACGGCAAGAAAGTCTTTGATTTGTGGTAAATCTAACGGGCGAATAAAGCGATGGAAGTACATGAGAACCGCAGGGATCACTCCAGCAGCACCGTTGGTTGGGGAGGTAACGACTTGACCACCAGCAGCGTTTTCTTCGCTAACGGCAAACGCGAATAAATTAATCCAATCCATAAGTTCTAAAGGATCGTGATCAATCCCTTCGTTAACTTGCAACTTTTTAAGCAAGGCGGGAGCACGGCGAGTGACATTAAGTCCACCTTCTAAAATGCCTTCGGTGGCAAATCCTCTTTCCATACAAGATGACATCACCTGCCAAATTTGTTGTGCCTTGCTATCAATTTCCGCTGCTGAGTGTAGAGCCAGTTCGTTCCGTAATACGAGCCCTGAAAGACTGAGTCCATGTTGTTGCGCTTTAGCCAGTAAGTCGTCAGCACAAGCGAAGGGAAATTCGACGTCAATCGAGTTATTGGTAAGGCCATCTTCAAGTTGAGCCGCCGTAGCAACAAAACCACCGCCAATGGAATAATAAGTATCAAATGCGATGCATTGCTGAGAATGATCAAACGCACTGATTGTCATTCCATTTTCGTGCAGAGGTAAATTTTCACTGTGAAAGAGTAGATCGTCTGCAATAGAGAACGGAATGCTATGCTGTCCAGCTAAATCAAGAGATGCACTTTGCTGAACGGCTTGTAAATCTTTCTTAGCCTGTTCAATATTGATATTACTGGGTTGGTTACCCATTAAGCCTAATAATATTGCGCGATCGGTATGATGACCTCTCCCGGTTAGCGCTAAGGAACCATACAAATCGATTTGTACCCTTGCTACTTTCGATAGGTCTTTGATGAGTGATAAGAACTGGAAGCCCGCGATCATTGGGCCGTTAGTATGTGAACTGGATGGCCCCACGCCGACTTTAAAAATATCAAAGATTGACAGCATATTACTTTCCTAATTATAAGTTTTTTAGTGGTATGGCCTTTGGGCCTGCATCAATTATTGTTAGCTAACTCGTCGTTAACCTTGTCTTATTAACTTGAACATCTTTACCATTTGAAGCTGTAGCGTTGCTGCTCATCGTTTATGATTCTGAGCGGTTAAATATTGTTAAATCGAGCCAAAGCTATAGATATTATCCCCTTCCTACTTGAAGCTGCTGGGGTGTTGTCTACGTTCGTTGACCCTAGTTATAGAGTCTGTCTATTTTCATAGGGATAAGCTCACTTGCCGTCTACCTGAAACGCCAAGTTGTTTGGGTATATGATAGCATAAAACCTAGTATTTTAGTCAGGTATTTGTTACTTTGCCTGAAGTATCTTTACCAGAATAAGAGTAGGTTTGATGTCTATTTGGAATACGACAACATTGACTCACCGTTACCATGATTTGCCAGCGGCTTTTTATCAGGATGTAGCGCCTCAACCTTTGCACAATCCTCATTGGGTGTTATGGAACTCATCATTGGCTCAATCATTCGGTTTACCAGATGAACCTAATCAAGAGTTGCTAGCAAGCTTATCTGGACAAGCGCCGTTTGCTGGTTTTAAACCCCTTGCTATGAAATACGCTGGTCATCAATTTGGTGTTTATAATCCCGATTTAGGTGATGGGCGAGGTTTATTATTAGCAGAAATAGTGAACATTCACGGTGAGTCCTTTGATTTACATGTTAAAGGCTCGGGTAAAACCCCTTATTCACGTATGGGAGATGGCAGAGCCGTATTGCGCTCTACCATTCGCGAATATCTGTGCAGTGAAGCGATGGCTGGATTAGGAATTGCCACTACTCGAGCCTTAGGCATGATGGCCAGTGATAGCGTTGTTTATCGTGAGCAACCAGAAAAAGGCGCGTTGTTAGTCAGAGTAAGTCAAAGCCATATCCGATTTGGTCATTTTGAGCATTTATTTTACACAAATCAAATCAATGAATTACGTCTATTGACTGATAAAGTTATCGCTTGGCACAACCCGCAATGTTTGCAAAATCAAAAACCTTATGTTGCATGGTTTAATCAAGTGGTTCAAAGCACCGCAGAAATGATTGCTCAGTGGCAAGCGGTTGGCTTTGCTCATGGGGTGATGAATACAGACAATATGTCGATTCTTGGTCAAACTTTTGATTATGGTCCGTTTGGTTTTTTAGATGCCTATGAGCCAGAATTTATTGGTAATCATTCCGATTATCAGGGGCGTTATGCCTTTGATCAACAACCAAGAATTGGATTATGGAATCTATCCGCTTTGGCTCATGCATTATCACCATTAATTGAACGGGATGACTTACAACAAGCACTGAGTCAATATGAGCCTCAGTTGAGTCGATGTTTTAGCCGATTGATGCGGAATAAGTTGGGCTTATTAAGCTCACAAACAGGTGATAGTGAGTTGTTTGAGCGCTTATTTGCTTTATTGGCTAATTCTCGCGTCGATTACACGCGCTTTATGCGTCAATTATCTTGCTTAGATCACGCTAGTGAACAGAGTGTTTTAGATTTAGTCGCCTCTCGTCAAGAGGCTGAAATTTGGTTGAACGATTATCTGCGCCGCTGTCGGCTTGAAACCAACCATCTTGGAGAGGTTATCTCTACTCAGCAGCGTTGTGAGCGAATGCGGCAACATAACCCTAAATACATTTTACGTAATTACTTAGCTCAAATAGCCATTGAGCAGGCTGAACAAGGCAATTATGATGAACTAAAGCGATTAGTTCAGTTGCTTAAGCAGCCATATGCAGAGCAACAAGCCTTTGAGCATTATGCTCAGTTACCACCTGATTGGAGTAAGGAGCTATCAATCAGTTGTTCATCGTAAGTGGCTTTTTTGTAAGCACCAACTTCAAGCAATATAAAGCAAGATTCAACGGTTATTGTAAACCGTGGTTTAGTGCTCTGTTAGGTTGATTAAAGAAAATAAACCTGACCGAGATCTACTTTTGCCAGTTTGAATCAAAAAAGTTCTCGATTATCTTGAAAAAGTTCTTATTGTCCCCATTTCAAACTCATCATGTTTACGACATTGGTGAATTTTTTAGCAGTTAGGACGGTTTACTCCATATTGTAATGGCTGCAATGGGGGTTTAACTCGACAGGAAAAGTTTGGCTCGGTAGAATGTCGCGTCTAAATTTTTGTCTTAAGACTAATTAGAGATACTTTTTTCGACTATATCCGTTAAAGATATCACTCATTAGTCCGGCGTGAGGCATGAACTGTCTGACTCGCCGATGCTCAATGTTTTATCGCTAAGTGTTCAATCGAGCACCACACAAGGATGCAGCCAACGTATCGTTGGCTCATGATGCTCAGGTAGTCTGAGCCAGTTTTGAGGTTTATAAACAATGCAAGTTACTGTTGAAACGCTAGAGGGCCTAGAGCGCCGTCTCAATATTACTGTTCCAGCTGCAAACATCGAAGATGCGGTGACGGCTGAACTACGCAATATCGCCAAAAACCGTCGTTTCGATGGTTTCCGCAAAGGCAAAGTGCCAATGAAGATGGTTGCTAAGATGTACGGTAAAGCAGTACGTCAAGATATTCTAGGTGAAGTGATGCAGCGTCATTTTATCGAAGCAATTGTTAAAGAAAAAGTTAACCCAGCAGGTTCTCCAACATTCGCGCCGGTATCAATGGAAGAAGGTCAAGATTTGGTATTTGCTGCTACCTTTGAAGTTTATCCAGAGGTTGAACTTAAAGGCTTGGAAAACATCACAGTCGAAAAACCATCAGCAGAAGTTACTGAATCTGACGTAGCTGAGATGTTAGAGACGCTACGTAAGCAACAAGCATCTTGGGTTGAAGTTGACGAAGCCGCTGCAGAAGGCAAGCGCGTTTCTATTGATTTCGTAGGCTCGATTGATGGTGAAGAATTTGAAGGTGGTAAAGCTGAAGACTTCCCACTTGAAATGGGTTCTGGCCGAATGATTCCTGGTTTTGAAGACGGCATTGCTGGTAAAACTAAAGGCATGGAATTTGAAATCGATGTTAACTTCCCTGAAGATTACCATGCAGAAAACTTAAAAGGTAAAGCGGCTAAGTTTGCAATTAAAGTTAACAAAGTTGAAGCTCGTGAATTGCCAGAGCTCAATGATGAGTTCGTTAGTAAGTTTGGCGTAGCGGACGGTGGTCTTGAAGGTCTAAAAGCTGAAGTTCGTAAGAACATGGAGCGTGAGCTTAAGCAAGCGATCAAAAACCGTGTTAAAGAGCAAGCTATCGAAGGCCTAGTGAAAGAAAATGATTTACTAGTACCATCCGCTTTAGTTGATCAAGAAATTGAAGTATTGCGTCAACAAGCAGCACAGCGTTTTGGTGGTAACACCGAAGCTGCCGGTCAGCTTCCACGTGAATTGTTTGAAGAGCAAGCTAAGCGTCGTGTCGTTGTTGGTTTGCTACTGGGTGAAGTTATCCGCACTCAAGAGCTAAAAGCTGATGAAGAGAAGGTAGAAGCTATCATTGAAGAAATGGCGACTGCTTACGAAGATCCAACTGAAGTTATTGCTTATTACAAGCAAAACGAGCAAATGATGAACAATATGCGCAACGTTGCTCTTGAAGAGCAAGCCATTGACGCTATTATTGCTAAAGCACAAGTGACTGAAAAAACCGTTAGCTTTAACGAGCTAATGAACCCAGAAGCGGCTTAATTAAGTCGATAAATTGCGAGAAGGGTTGACGAAACCTTAGCTCTTCTGCTAACAATGGTCCGTGTGATGCCTATCATTCGGGCCATTTATTTTAGGGAAAATAAGACTATGAGCTACCAAGAAAAAAATGCAATGTCACCAATTATTGACGCACTAGTCCCCATGGTTGTAGAGCAAACTTCTCGTGGCGAGCGCTCATATGACATCTACTCTCGCTTATTGAAAGACCGAGTGATTTTTTTGACGGGTCAAGTGGAAGATCACATGGCAAATCTTGTCGTGGCTCAACTGCTTTTCTTAGAATCTGAAAATCCAGATAAAGA
>SLFB01000252.1 GCA_007124475.1 Vibrio sp.
AAACTTACTTGACTTACGCATTACCGAAGAAGAAATTGTTGTTAAGAGTGACAGTATTGCTGGTAAAAAACTATCAGACTTAAACTTGTCTGAATACGGCTGCTTTTTAAACCGTGTTGTACGCGCACAAATTGAGATGCCCATGGATCTCGATATCGTGTTAGCGAAAGGTGATGTACTGCAAGTTAGTGGCGAAAAGAGCCGTGTCAAAGGGCTAGCAGAGCGAATTGGTTTTATCTCCATTCATAGCCAAATGGCTGATTTAATGGCATTTTGTAGCTTTTTCATTCTGGGCATTTTATTTGGTTTGATCACCATGACTTTCGGCCAAGTTTCCTTTAGCTTAGGAAATGCAGTGGGCTTATTGTTGTCTGGTATTTCTCTTGGCTTTTTACGTGCTAACCACCCTACTTTTGGTTATGTTCCGCAAGGTGCACTTAACATGGTCAAAGACTTAGGCTTAATGATATTCATGGTTGGTATTGGTCTAAGTGCTGGTGGACGCATGTTTGATCACTTAACCGAAGTCGGGCCGCAAGTGATAGGCTTGGCATTTATTGTCAGCGTTGTTCCCGTGGTCTTTGCTTATCTAGTTGGCGCGTACGTATTGAAAATGAACCGAGCATTATTGTTTGGGGCAATTATTGGTGCCCGAACCTGCGCGCCTGCTATGGATATCGTCAATGATTATGCGAAATCAACCATCCCAGCTCTTGGCTATGCCGGTACTTATGCTATAGCCAATATATTTATGACGTTAGCGGGTACGATATTGATCATTTTAAATTAATTAGCATTTTAAATTGATTGGTTCACCATACTAAAAAAGGCGCTGTTCAGCGCCTTTTTTAGTTTTATCTTCAGTTAATAAATATTAATTAAATATCAATAACGTCAAATTCCACTTCGGGGGTCACATCCGCATCATAATCAACCCCATCAACACCAAAGCCAAACAGCTTGAGAAACTCTTCTTTATAGAGCTCATAATCTGTTAATGAATTAAGATTGTCCGTTGTGATCTGTGGCCATAGATCACGGCAATGTTGCTGAATATCTTCTCGCAATTCCCAGTCATCAAGACGCAGACGATTTTTATCATCTGTCTCTGGTGCTGAGCCATCATTTTTATATAAACGCTGACTAAACAGGCGATAGATCTGCTCCATACACCCTTCGTGAATACCTTCTTCACGCATTTTCTTAAAGACCATGGCGATGTATAACGGCATCACAGGAATCGCTGAGCTGGCTTGAGTCACTACTGATTTTAAAACCGCAACATTGGCACTACCCTGTTTAGTGGATAGTTTTTCATTTAAGGCTTGCGCGGCGCGATCTAAATCCATCTTCGCTCGTCCCAGAGCCCCATCCCAATATATTGGCCAAGTCAGCTCTGTACCAATGTAGCTATAAGCAACGGTCTTACAACCGTCGGCTAAAACGCCAGCCTCTTCGAGGGCCTGCATCCATAGTTCCCAATCTTGGCCACCCATCACTGTGATAGTATCGTTAATCTCTTGCTCTGTGGCAGGCTCAACGCTAGCTTCGATAATCATATCTTTATTGGTGTCTACCGCGGTGGCTGTATACGTCTCACCAATTGGCTTTAGCGCAGACCGAACCACTTCACCAGTATCAGGCATCTTACGGACTGGGGAGGCTAATGAGTAGACCACGAGATCAATCTGACCAAGATCTTGTTTTATTAGCTCAATCGCTTTCTGCTTTGCGGCATGAGAAAAAGCATCACCATTAATGCTTTTTGCATACAAACCTTCTTGATGAGCTAACTTATCAAACGCCGCCGCATTGTAAAATCCAGCCGTGCCCGTTTTCTTTTCTGTACCTGGTTTTTCAAAGAAAACGCCGATCGTCGCCGCACCACCACCAAAAGCAGCAGCAATACGTGAAGATAAGCCATAACCGCTTGAGGAACCAACCACTAGTACACGTTTAGGTGCATTAGCGATCTGACCTTGTGCTTTAGTATAAGCAATTTGTTCTTTTACGTTCGCTTCACAACCCACTGGGTGAGTTGTTGTACATATAAATCCACGAATTTTAGGTTTGATGATCATATTCAACTTCCTTAAAAAATCTTATTTAGGATAAAAGTTTCAGCGCCTCTTCGCATCTTATTTCTTTATAAAAGCTGTTTTTTATCGAGTGGTTGGAGCTGTTAAATGCTTAATTACCGAAAAATCACATGATATCGTTAGGGTCGGTTGAACTTTCGAGCTGAGTTTACATAAAAAATAAGGCCTCTATAAAGAGGCCTAAAACATAACTACACTGAATGACGGCTATTTATGCCACGTTATTCAATTTTGGCTGGTTAACTTTATGGGTACGCACTTCACTTAAATCATGGCTGAAGTGGTCAACCTGAATCGCTTTCGAACGTAATCTATCTGCGGCTAAAATCGCTTCAATATCGTTATCGGTCAACACACCCGCGGCTTTAGCCTGCGCTAAGCGCTCGGTGAGTGGCCCTTTACGAGCAACCTTACCCTCTTTAACCGCTTTATTCATTTGACGCTCCAATCCTTTGACACTGTACATGGCTAGGAAAGCTTGTTCCATTAAACCAACGCTATCATCTTCATCTTTGCCTATGTAGCACAAATGAGTCAGACGATCACGATGAGCACCAGGGGTCATTAAGCTCTCAGCGATTTTGACCGTTAAAGTATCACTTGGTGCTTGGTAATGGTTGCCTAATGGGAAAATCAGACCTTTTAATAAACCACCAACAGCTTTAATCGGATAATTTCGATAAGTGTCATTCAACGCTTTCGCTGCGTGATGTAAACAGTGTTGCATCGCATAATGGACGTAATCAAGATCTGCTTGTTGGCGACCTTCATCCTCGTAGCGCTTCAATACCGCTGACCCCATGTAAAGGAAGCTTAATGCATCTCCTAAACGTGCTGAAATCATCTCTTTGCGTTTTAGCTCACCACCTAAGGTTAGCATAGCAAAATCAGCACTTACTGCTAAAGCGCGACTTAAACGCGTCATCTCTTTATAATAGTGCTGAGTCGGACCACTCATCTCCGCTTTAATAAAGCGTGACCCAGTTAGAGCTGCGCCAAAAGCACCAAAGGTATTTCTCACCGCATGACCGATATGTTTAAACAATAACTTATCAAAGTCTTTCGCTGCTTGCTCACTATCAGGATTAGCCGCCGCTTCCATCTCTTTTAAAACATAAGGATGGCAACGAGTCGCGCCTTGACCAAAAATCATTAAGTTACGAGTCAAAATGTTAGCGCCTTCTACGGTAATCGCTACCGGCACACCGAGATAATGACTGGAAAGGTAGTTCATTGGACCATCTTGAATTGCTCGTCCAGAATGAATATCCATCGAATCATTTAAAATGGTACGCGCAATTTCCGTCATATGGTATTTCGCAATTGCGGTAATGATCCCTGGGCGTTCTTTCAGATCTAATGACGTTGTCGTTAAGGTACGTGTGGCTTCTAAAAGATAAGTAAGGCCACCAATACGACCTAGAGCTTCGGCAACCCCTTCGAATTTACCAATTGACATACCAAACTGTTTACGCACATACGCATAAGCACCTGTGGTACGAGATGTGAGATGACCAATTGACGTGCCTAGCGCAGGAAGAGAGATACCGCGTCCAGCTGAAAGACATTCCACCAGCATACGCCAACCTTTACCGGCGTAATCCACACCACCGATCAACCACTCCATTGGAATAAAAACATCATTACCACGAGTTGGACCATTCATAAAAGCAAGACCAAGTGGGTCATGACGCTCACCAATTTCAACGCCGGTGTGATCCGCTGGGATCAGAGCACAGGTAATACCGAGCTCTTTTTTATCGCCAAGCAGACCATCAGGATCATTGAGCTTAAATGCTAGCCCAAGTACGGTCGCCACTGGTGCTAATGTGATATAACGTTTGTTCCAATTTAAACGAATACCTAAGACTTCTTTACCGTCATGTTTACCGTAGCAAACAACGCCTTGATCAGGAATACCGCCAGCGTCTGAGCCCGCTTCAGGACCGGTTAATGCAAAACAAGGAATATCGGTACCGTCGGCTAAACGTGGTAACCAGTAGTCTTTTTGCTCTTGAGTACCGTAATGCGAAAGCAGTTCACCTGGACCTAACGAGTTGGGTACCATCACGGTTACGGCAGCACTGATACTGCGCGTCGCAATGCGTGATACTATGGTCGAGTTAGCCAATGCTGAAAATTCACGACCACCGTACTCTTTAGAGATAATCAGTGAGAAAAAGCGCTCTTTACGCAAATAGTCCCACACTTCTTTTGGTAAGTTGCGATCGTGTTTGATGATTTTATGATCGTCTATCATACCAAGCAGCGTCTCAAGTTCATTGTCCATGAACGCTTGCTCTTCAGCGGTTAAACTTGGCTTTGGATAATGGTGTAAGGTCGCAAAGTTAGGCTTACCAGAGAACAACTCTCCATCCCACCATACGCTTCCCGCTTCCATCGCTTCTTTTTCGGTTGCAGACAACGGAGGTAGCACTTGCTTGAAAAGTTTGAAAGCTGGGTCACTGATCCATTTTCTTCTTAGAGAGCTCATAATTCCAATCCTTTTGTTCACTGGTTAAATATTATACTTATTATAGGGTTGTTAAGTTCAATTATTTGGCGGCCACACCGGCAGCTAAATAAGGAATAATTTGATCAATCATACTCTTAGCGTCAACTTTAGTCGCAAAATCATTTTCAGCAATTTGCGCCAACGCTTGGCTTGAAGCCATGGTAAAAACACAAGTACCAAGAGTGAAATGTAAACGCCAAAACAGCGTTTCACGAGTTAAATTTGGGTTTGCTTTCATTACCGACTCGGTAAATAAGCTAAGCACTTCATCATAACGAGTTGTGATAAACCATCGTAAATGACCTTGCACATCGGTATAGCCACGACCAATCAGCAGCATAAAACGACTCGTACCATTAGGACGAATTTGATTTAATGACTTTAGTGGTCCTCGTAAAGATTCAAATACCGCTTCCATGTTGTAGTTTTGCTGCTGATTTAGCACCATTAGTGATTCTCTAACTGCTGGCATAAAAGCTTCGAGATAGCGATTCAGCACGGCTCGTACCAAGGTTTTTTTATCGCCAAAATGATAATTGACTGAAGCCAAATTGACATTCGCTTTACTGGTAATAGTACGTAAAGAGGTGTCATTAAAGCCGTGCTCAGCAAATAAACCTTCAGCGACATCAAGTATTTTTTCTTTGGTACTGCTTTTCGGTGGCATTTCAATCATCCGTATAAAACAACTGTTTGAAATATACTCTTGAAACACGCGATTAACAAGCAATTAACATCACATTTTTTAGAAATGGTACGACCAGATGAATTAACGGGTTTCTTATGCGGCGCGAGAGAAAGAATTGAATTTTTTTTCAATTAATGGGAACTCTTTTGTTATTACTAAGTCTCAATAAGTGTCGTCGACAGAGTAAGCAGAGTTATGTGGTGATCTTACTGTCCATTAGATCGCGTACCACATAAGTATCCACTCAACCGAACGCTTGAGTTTGTCTAACTCAATCTCTTGTTTGCGCGGATAATGCTGTTTTTTCCTTATTAACTCCTATGTTTGTATCTCGCCCAGTTCTCATTTGTTCTGGGCTTTTTTTTATCTTCTGTTTTTTATCCTATACCCAAACAACTTGGCGTTGCCAGTAGGCGGCAAGTGAGCCCATGGGCATGGAGATGGACAAACAATGGAATTGGGCTAAATGAAGGTAGCCCATACGCCGGCGGCATCAAGCAACAAGCAACAAGCATATATATACCCTCAATCATCGAAAAAGCGTATACTGGTTGGTTTTAATTGCGCTAGCCGATTTACTGATGAAACTCTCCCACAGCCCTATTACTCAGCATCGATTTCAAGGTATTGATTTTTATTTAAAACGTGACGATAAATTGCATCCACAATTTTGTGGTAATAAAGCACGTAAATTTCTTGGTCTATTAGAGCTAACCGATCCTAACATTACCACGTTAATCAGCTATGGTTCAGTGCAAGCTAATTCTCTTTTTTCTATGGCCGGATTGGCTGCCATTCGCGGCTGGCACTTGGAATATTATGTGCATCGGATCCCGCAATGGTTAAAACAACGACCGCTGGGTAACTATCGTGCAGCACTAGAGCTTGGCGCACAAATTATCACCACTGAACATCAAGCTATCAAGCATCCACACGATTATATATTGCAAGTGCGCCAGCCAGATGAGCACTGTCTCTTGATTGAGGAAGGGGGACGTTCACCTTTGGCGGAATATGGCGTAAAACAGTTAGCACTTGAAATACTTGAATGGATCCAGCAACAACCGAAACAAGCGTGGATTATCGCTCTGCCATCTGGAACTGGAGCAACCTCACTTTATCTACAAAAGGCACTGCAACCCCATGATATATTGGTGGTTACATGCCCTTGTGTCGGAGGGGCTGAGTATCTACGTCAGCAGTGGCAGCAGCTGAGTCACGGCAGTTACCCGACCATTATTGAACCTAAGCAGAAACATATTTTTGGGCATTTATACCGCGAGGATTATCAGATTTGGCAACAATTGTATCAGCAAACCCACGTTGAATTTGATTTATTGTACGATCCCCTAATGTGGCGCTGCTTGCTCGATTGGCTACCTCAACATAGTCAATATGCCTTGCTGTATATTCACCAAGGTGGCTTATTGGGTAATGAAAGTATGCTTCCTCGCTATCAAAGATTGTGTGGTGATTAAACGCCAAGACTCAAACCAATAATGTCTGTTGACAAGTCACATCGCTAACTTATCCTGTGGGTGCGCTTTGGGTAACCAGATCGAAATGACGGTCGTCACTAGCAAAAATACAAATGAAACCCATAGACAGGCAGCCAACCCCCAAACTTGAAAGACCCAACCGGATAAAATGGTGCCAATCA
The DNA here is from genome assembly GCA_007124475.1 of Vibrio sp. Classification (GTDB taxonomy): domain Bacteria; phylum Pseudomonadota; class Gammaproteobacteria; order Enterobacterales; family Vibrionaceae; genus Vibrio. The sequence goes on from SLFB01000252.1 coordinate 6,963, forward strand.
AGCGTCCCATCGCATTAGCCATGTAGTAAAAACCGACATCCAGTGAGACACCATCGTCTTTGGCGTAACTGACAATGAGATAAGAGTGCAAAGAAGAATTGATGGCAAAAATAGCGCCAAAAAGTAATAAGCCACTAATGATCACCACCTGCGGGTACCAGTCGACCTGAATGCTGTATGCTATCAAACCTGTCACTACCGCCAGTAATGCTGCCCACCCCATTGCAGCACGTCCATCTGGAACCTGACCCAAAGCTCGTCCGGTTATCTTTGGGGCCAAACCTTGAATAACACCATAGCCTATCACCCATAAGGCTAAAAACCCGCCTACCGCGCTATGATCCCAACCAAATACGCTACCAAGATAGATAGGTAATGCAATCACAAACCAAACATCACGTGCGCCAAAAAGAAACATGCGCGCTGCTGATAAGATATTGACGCTGCGTGATTTCGAAAATATTTCTGAAAATTTGGGTTTATTTTTGGCTTTGCCAATATCGGCTTGCAAACTAACGATACTGCCAATAAAGACCATGAACAATACGCCTGCCATGGCCAATACCGCGTATTGAAAACCGATCACAGATAGCAAAACACCACCAATGAAAAAACCGGCCCCCTTTAAGGCATTTTTTGATCCGGTAAGAATCGCAATCCATTTATACAATGCCCCTTGTGCATTATCAGGCACTAAGGTTTTGATAGCGCTTTTAGCACTCATTTTATTGAGATCTTTTGCAATCCCAGATAAAGCTTGCGCTGCCATCACCAAAGGTATCGTCAACCATGCGGTCGGTACAGCCAACATTAACAAAGCAAGAATTTGCATGGCTAGACCAATATTCATGGTGCGATTTAAGCCAAGCCTTGCCCCAAGCCAACCGCCGATTAAATTGGTGACCACTCCAAAAAATTCATAAAACAAAAATAGCGATGCAATGGCTAACGTGGAATAGCCCAAGTCATAAAAATACAAGACGACTAGCATACGCAACGCGCCATCGGTAATGGTAAAATTCCAGTAATTGAAAGTCACCAACATATATTGGCGAACACTGTTATTTAATTGGGACAACATCAATGATTACTCGCTTCAATAAGGGCTGCCTATTGCAGCCCTTGTCTTTTAATTACTGATTGGCAACTTGATGGATGTAATCCACTTGTACCGATTTGGTGAAGGCTCCAGGACGTAATGCTTGAACTTCAGCAATAATTGTCGCCAGTGGCCAATCTTTTTCCAGTAAAACATGAGCCGCTAGTAATCCTGTCCGACCCGAACCACCCATACAATGTAGCGCTACTTTCTCGCCACTATCTAAAGCTTGATGTACTAAAGGAGAGATCTGTTGCCAGCGAGTATGGAACGCTTCATCCGGCGCACAATCATCAGCAATAGGGGCATGTAACCAAAGTAGCCCTGCTTTCTGCACTTCTTGTGGTAATTGCTCAACCCCATGTTGTTGCATCTCCTGTTGGTCTAGGGCGGTCACCACAACCGTTACCCCTTGAGCTTTCAATTGATCAATACTTGCGGTTAGATCCGCTTGTTTGGTTCCAGGACAAGGAGTTAGCACCAAAGCGGCTTGATCCGTAATCGGTAGTTGCCAAATAGGATGTGTCATGGTCATTTCCTTATATTGAGCCAACGTTGCGTACCAGCTCAGCTGTACGAGTGGCATAGCCCATTTCGTTATCGTACCAAGCGTAAATTTTCACCATACGTTTACCCACAACCATGGTTGACAGCGCATCGACAATGGTGGAGCGCTGATCGCCCTTATAATCAATTGACACGAGAGGACGCGATTCAAAACCTAAAATGCCTTTTAGCTCATTTTCTGAAGCCGTTTTAAGTAATGCATTAACCTCTTCAGCCGTGGTATCACGTTTGACATCAAAAATAATATCCGTCAGTGATGCGTTAGCCAGTGGTACACGAACGGCATGACCGTTAATTTTGTCTTTTAAATCCGGGAAAATTTCGACAATCGCGGTCGCAGAACCCGTTGTTGTCGGGATCAGACTCATACCACAGGCACGAGCACGACGAAGATCTTTATGCGGCGCATCTAAAATTGTTTGCGTGTTGGTTAAATCATGAATCGTAGTAAATGAAGATTGTTCGATACCTAATTTTTCATGCATCACTTTTACTATCGGTGCAATGCAGTTGGTGGTACACGAAGCGGCGGTCACTATACGGTGCTGCTCTGGATTGAAAATATGATCATTAACGCCAACCACAATATTTGCTACACTAGGCTCTTTGACCGGAGCAGAAACCACCACACGTTTAACACCTTGAGCAAGATACAAATTGAGTAACTCCGTTTTACGGTGTACACCCGTTGCTTCAATCACCACATCACATCCCGACCAATCCACAGCATCAATGGCTTTTTGCTGAGAAGTTTTAATCTGATGCTGGCCTATAATAATGCTATTACCATCGGCAGACACTGAATGATGCCAGCGTCCTTGCACCGAATCGAACTCTAATAAATGTGCTAGGGTTGCAGCATCTCCAGCAACATCATTGATCTGGACAAACTCTAGTTCAGGCCAATCATAAGCGGCTCGCAACGCCAAACGCCCGATACGGCCAAATCCGTTAATTCCTACTTTAATCGTCATAAATTTATTTCCTTAATTCATTAAGCACAACACGTTGGCCGCGATTTCATTGCGGCTAAACGGCTCACATCCAGATGGTATTCCGCTCTTAAACAATTGGAATCAACTAAACCTTGGATCTGTTTTTTCATCCAACCAGGCAATTGCTCTGACAGACGATAAAACACCCATTGCCCATGTCGCTCGTCAATCACAACACCACTAGCACGTAACAA
>SLFB01000198.1 GCA_007124475.1 Vibrio sp.
ATATAGATTGAATTTTTATTCTATTCGGTTTATGTTCTGTATTATACAAAGTACCTAATAGTACAATAAAACTCGTTTCTATGCCGCCCTGATACGTTCAGGGCGGTATTTCTTTTTGGAGAAGATAAAATGCCAAACAACAATAATACGATCTTAGTATCAACGTTAGATATGGATCGGATAAGCGCACTCATGGACAAGCTTCCAAAACTCTCTAAAGAGTTAGAGCGTTTAGAAGACGAACTGGATCGCGCCACTGTCTTACCACCAGAAGAAATGCCAGCAGATGTGGTGACGATGAACTCAACCGTTACCTTTAAATTTCATGGTAGCAATGACATCATGCAAAAAACACTAGTGTATCCACATGATGTGAAAAGTAATGATGATATTTCTATCTTTGCTCCGGTAGGGAGTGCTTTACTTGGTTTGGCGAAAGGCCAAAGTTTAACTTGGCCAATGCCCAATGGCGCTGAACGCACCATTGAAATCGTTGATATTATTGAACAACCTGAGCGTAACGGTGAATATAACCGTTAAAACTCATCATACCTATACCCTTCCTACTTGAAGCTGCAGGGAGTCGGCCAATAAACTCATCCCCATGAACATAGACAAATAATGTGATTGGGGTGAGGGAACATTGTCCCGCTTGCAGATTCAATAGCAAAGGGAGATTCACTATTTTATTAGGCTAACAAGCTACTCTTCAGCTCATGCAGCGAGCCGACTTCATAGTGAGCTTGGATTCCTGTCGGCGCTGGACCCTGATCAACATTTAACCAACAAGTTTCAAAACCAAAGTTTAGCCCACCTAAAATATCGGAATGTGGATTATCACCGACCATTAACACTTTCTGTTTATCTGGATGTCCCATCTTTTCCATTGCGTAAGCAAAAATGCCAGCATCAGGCTTAGCAATACCAATTTGCTCGGAGATAACAACCTGATCAAAGTAATCCTGCATACCGGTTTTATGTAAACGAACTTGTTGTAACTCAGTGAAGCCGTTAGTAATAATACCAAGCTTAGCTTTACCGTTTAAACCCTCTAACAATTCTTTTGCTCCGGGCAATAAGGTACAAATATCCGCCATTGCACTCAGAAAAGCGCTGTTAAGCTTGGCAGGTGTTGTCTCTAATTTAGCTGCCCAATATTCAAAACGAGTGTGCTTGAGTTGCTCAGCGGTAATATTGCCATCTTGATAGGCTACCCATAAAGGCTTGTTAACTTGCTGATATTCAGCAAAATCCTGTTCGGTAAACTCAATCCCTTTACGTGAAAACATTAGCTGCATGCCTTTGAAAGCATCAAAATGAAACAGAGTTTCATCGGCATCGAACAAGATCCAGTCGTACTTCATCATTTACTCCTCAAATTTTTCGCGCCAGTGTAGATTGTTTTTAATAAGATGTTAATCTCATATCAGCATTATACGCAAACAACTTGGAGTTGCAGGTAGGCGGCAAGTGAGTAAGTCCCCATGAACATAGATAGACTATGTTCATGGGGCGAACGAACGTAGCCAACACCCCTGCAGCTTCAAGTCGAAAGGGTATATCTTTATCAAACCGCTTGGAGTAGCTGTGAGCTGACAAATTAATGACCAACCGTTTAGCTAACATGATGGCTTCGAGGAGGAATAAGATCGCACGAAAAGGAGCACATGATGAAAAAGGTTGCCGTGATATTAAGTGGCTGTGGTGTTTTTGATGGGGCTGAAATACAAGAAACCGTTCTGTCGCTTTATGCGATAGAAAAACAAGGTGCACAATGGTTTTGCTTTGCTCCCAATATAGATCAACACCAAGTCATTAATCACCTTACGGGTGAAGCCGTAGCAGAAACGCGTAACGTACTGGTTGAATCCGCTAGGATCACCCGAGGTAAAATACATGATATCCGTGAACTTAATGTAGCTGATTTTGATGCTTTACTGCTCCCAGGTGGGTTTGGCGTAGCAAAAAACTTAAGCAATTTTGCCAGCCACGGAGTGGAGTGCTCCGTTCATCCACAAGTGGCAGCGGTATGCCAATCTTTTTCCAAAGCAGCAAAACCTGCTGGTTATCTGTGTATCTCTCCGGCATTAATTCCTAAGATTTACCCAACAGGGGTCGAAGGAACCATAGGTAATGATAGTCACACGGCACATGCCTTTAACCATATGGGAGGCGAACATGTTAACTGTCCAGTGGATGATTATGTTTATGACCAACGGCATAATGTCCTCTCTAGTCCCGCGTATATGTTAGCAGAAAACCTATCACAAGCAGCGAGTGGTATTGAGCGATTAGTAAGACGTTTAATTCAATTAGCTTAATACCTTATATACCCAAACAACTTGGCGTTGCAGGTAGGCGGCAAGTGAATGACAAATTTGTCTGCAACCAATTTGAACAGCCGTGGGCTGGCCTTTGGTGAGAGCCACGGATGGCTCTCATAATCCGCATGAACATAGATAGCCTATGTGATTGGGGGGAACGAACGTAGCCCCCCCTG
>SLFB01000179.1 GCA_007124475.1 Vibrio sp.
CAACCGACCCTAAACGGGCGCTGATTGGGGACGATGAGCATGGCTGGGATGATAACGGTATCTTTAACTTTGAAGGTGGCTGTTACGCAAAAACCATCAAGCTCTCTAAAGAAGCTGAGCCAGATATTTATAATGCCATTCGCCGTGATGCATTATTAGAAAACGTTACGGTACGCGGAGATGGTTCCATTGATTTTGATGATGGTTCAAAAACTGAAAACACTCGCGTGTCTTATCCAATTTATCATATTGATAACATTGTAAAACCAGTATCCAAAGGCGGCCATGCCAATAAGGTCATCTTCCTGTCTGCTGATGCCTTTGGTGTTTTACCTCCGGTATCAAAACTCACACCGGAGCAAACTAAATATCATTTCTTATCTGGCTTTACGGCTAAGCTCGCTGGTACAGAGCGTGGTATTACTGAACCAACCCCAACCTTCTCGGCCTGCTTTGGTGCCGCTTTCTTAACACTACATCCGACTCAGTATGCTGAAGTTTTGGTGAAACGTATGGAGCAAGCAGGGGCTGAAGCTTATTTAGTTAATACTGGTTGGAACGGCTCAGGTAAACGTATTTCGATTCAAGACACACGTGCCATTATTGATGCTATCCTCGATGGTTCAATAGAAAAAGCATCGACCAAATCCATTCCGATTTTTAACCTTGAAATACCGACCGCTTTACCTGGGGTCGATCCTGCAATTCTGGATCCTCGTGATACTTACGTTGACCCACTACAGTGGGAAAGCAAAGCGAAAGATCTAGCAGGGCGCTTTATCAATAATTTCACTAAATATACTGACAACGCGGAAGGTAAGGCATTAGTGAGCGCTGGACCACAGCTCGATTAATTTACGCTAATAGCTCTAGCCCTCCATAACGGGGGGCTAATTTTCCCTTGAAGCCTAACCGAAGATCAGCCAAGCTATCACTAAGCGGAATGACAGTCTGAGAAAATAATGAAAAAACTGCTGACTTGGTTTGCTATAACGAGTCTTGGCTTGGTTAGCTTAATACTATTATTATTCGCTCTATTGCATACGCGCTATCTAACGCCTAGTGCGCAATGGTTAGCCAATCATCTATGGCCACAGCAAATCACATTCCAGCAACTTGAATATCATTACCCACTCCACTTTCATCTCACCCAACCGACGATTTATCTTGGTACTCAACCATTAACCTTTCGGTCTATTGATGTATGGCTCAATCCAACCATTAAATACCAAGGCAAATGGCAGATCGATAGTGTTTTATTTGATGGCGGAACCTGGTCGGCGCCGCTGCTCAATCAGTTATCCACACAACCTTGGCAACTACATCAATTGGCGTTTCGTAATCTTGACTATATTAGTGATGACTTTCAGCTGAAAGGGGTCAGCGGCCACGTGCAACAGCCACAATGGTCACCATCATCAATATTGCCCTATGGCAAAGTCCAGTTAGCGGTCGAAAACTTATCATGGCAACAACTCAAGCTCGACAATCTGCTCATTAATGCGACTTATCAGACTCAAAATAGTACCGTTCATGGGTTCTCATTTAATTGGCAAGGCGCGGCTATTTCCGGCCAAGCAGAACACTATCCTCAGGGATGGTCATTAATTAATGTCACGGCAAATCGGTTACAAATTACACCCGATTCTGGTTTGGTTAGCCCTGAGCAATATCAAATCATCCATAGATATATCTTTCATATCAACAGTTTAGATGTGCTAAATAGTGATATTCAATATGCTGAAATGAGCTTTAATAATGTAAGTTTTTCAGTCGAGAACCTATTACTTAACCCATCTTGGTGGCAGCAAAATTCTGGCGACTTGTCACTCAATGCCGATAGTGTGATTTGGCACGATCTGCAATGGAATGAGCCCACACTAAAACTCGCTTTTCACGATCACAAAGTCATGATCGATGAATTTAGTGCCGAGCTGGCTAGCGGGAATATTCAATTTAATGGTTTTATAACCACAGATGAGATCTATCTTGCTTCTCTAACCGTTAATCGAAGCCGATGGTTACAAGAAGGTCAATACGATATTCATCGGATCCGTCAATCATTAGAATCCTTTAAAACCATTTTTATCAATGAATTAAACTTAAATAACCTTCAATTTCTTTATTTGGCTGGCGAACCACGCTGGCAAATATCTGGCCTTAACGGCCGAGGGAAAAACATTGAGTTAAGGCGAAACAACCGCTGGGGACTATGGAATGGAGATATTACTCTCAGTGCTAATAATGCAAGTATCGGTAAAACCCTCACCTCACAAGCCATTTTAGCCATGACCAGTCAAGACGGGCTCTGGACTATCCATCGTGGTTTCTTGCCTCTTGAACATGGTTATCTTGATCTGATTGCCACATGGGATCTTTCTCTACCCAGCCTACCCTGGCAGATCCAACTGCATGCTGATGGTTTACCGTTAGCGGTATTCGGTCACTGGTACTCACTTCCCCTCCATCTCGATGCTTTAGCAGAATTTACTCTCGAAGCACGAGGGTTAGCGGGCGATTATGCCATGTTGAGTCACTCACTGAGCGGTGATCTCAACGGACACTTACGACAAGGAATCTTCAGTTATCAACAAGATGACGCTTTGATCATACAACCATTTTATCTCGATAACTTGCACATCAAGGCAGATCGCGGCAGATTGTCTTTAGCGACACGACCGCTATCAGGTCCTGCATTGAATGCTAAACTTGAAGGGCTGTTAGATTTAACCGTACCGCAACAGGCGAGGCTCGAAGTACAACTCTGGCAAGATTGTATACTTCACCAACTGGATCTATGGCGTAATCAACATCGCCATCAATCAAGCACAAGCTGCTCAGCCCAACCCAAGATACCATAAACGGTGAGCTCCCATCAGCATAACCAGCATCCATCATGATTAAGAACGAGACTGCTCAACAATCGCTAAATAATCAGGTATTAACATGTAAGTGCCAATAAACTCAACCGCATCAGTATTGCCACTACTGATGTCTACTTTCACCACAATCCTGGCTTTGCGTCCAGAGGCGAGCCTATCAAGATCACCACTAATGCTATCTAACGACGTCGATGCTACAGGATTATGCACAATAGGATGTCGATAACGAATTCGGCTATCGACTAGCACAATATCACCTTGTAAATGGCGCTCACGCATTAGCAGCCAAATCATGCCCCATCCAGCAAGAGTAGCCAAAGTGAATGCCGAGCCTGCAAATAAGGTATTATGAGGGTTTAAATTAGGATTAAGCTGAGCACTGCATTGAAACTGGTAACCTGTGTACTGCTGTATTTTTATCCCCATTTTTTCGCTAATGGGAATATGCGTTGACCAGCGCTCTTGTAGCTCAGTACACCACTCTGGTTTGCGTAACACATCAGCCATCGGGTCTAGCGGTTTAACCATTTGCTGATGACGCACTGGGCCTCGCTCATCTGTGAGTGACCCTCGACGTTCAAAGCCATTTTGTTCATAAAAACTAATCGCATCTTCTCGCGCATTACACACTAATCGTTTCGCACCCTCTTGACGAGCCAACGACTCTAGAGCAACTAATAGCAAGGACCCCATACCCTTATTGCGCGTCCGAGATTTTACCGCCATATAACGGATCTGACCTTCGCTATCTGGAGTGATGTACAAACGCCCTATGGCAATGGGTCTCCCGCGGCCATCAACAATCATGCGGTGGTGGCTCATCGAGTCATATTCATCTCGCTCCGATCCCAGTGGCATTCGCCATGGCTCGCGTAACATCTGCCAGCGAAAATGGTAATACTTATTGAGCTGGTTTTCCGTCTTCGGGGTAATAAGCTTAAACATTGATTCCCTTCCTAATGCGTAGACACGCTTAGATTAGACTTGTAGCCAAAAAGTCACTGGACCATCGTTAGTCAATGACACTTGCATATCCTTGGCAAAACGGCCTCGTTCCGTTGGTAACACTTGCGCGCATCGGTCCGAAAAATAATCATAGAGGCGTTCAGCATCTTGAGGGCTTGCGCCACGAGAAAAACCAGCTCGTGTGCCTTTTTTTGTATCCGCGGGCAAAGTAAATTGCGATACAACCAACAAACTTCCAGCAACCTCTTGTACGTTAAGATTCATTTTCCCGATTTCATCTTCAAAAACACGATAACGGGTAACTCGCTCCACCAGACGTTGCGCCTTAGCTTCATCATCATCACGCTCAACCCCTAATAAGACTAACAAGCCTCGCTCGATCTGGCCGACAATCTCGCCATCAACCCGTACTGTTGCTTCACTCACTCGTTGAATTAAAGCGATCACTCGATTCTCCTGGTGCTGGTTTTGCTAATGATACTGTTTGAGATGTAGAGTCTACCATGTTCAGTTCATGCTGCCATTGCTCACTTTCACCAAGAGCTGCTGTAAACTCAGCGCCTACTAATACAATTAACCAACACAGATAAACCCAAACAAATAAAATCGGGATTGCTGCCAATGCACCATAAATCAATTGATAAGATGGAAAGTGAGTTATATAAGCGGCAAACGCTTTTTTACTCAGCTCAAATAACAGGGCAGCAATAAAAGCACCTGATAATGCATGTAATAAACGTACTTTTTTATTGGGGACTAACACATATAAGCCAACAAAAGCGAAAAGCGATAACAGAAAGGGCAAACGCGTTAAAAACCATCTAAATACATCACTAAAAGCATCACTTTCGAGGATTTTCAAGGACGTAATATAAGAGGTAACCGCGATACTGGTACCCACTAAAATTGGCCCCAGTGTAAGGATCATCCAATAAATAGAAAAAGAAAAAACCGCACGGCGTTTATTGCGTACCCGCCAAATAAAGTTCATATTCTTATCAATATTAGAAATCAACATTAGTGCGGCGATCAATAAAAAACCACCACCCACTGCCGTCATCCTACCCGTGTTAGCAACAAACTGCATTAGAGCTTGGCTAACTGCATCACCTGCAGCGGGTACAAAGTTATTGATTATAAACTCTTGAATAATATCACCAACATTATGAAATGCTGGAAAAGAAGACAGTACGGATAACAATACCGTAAGCATAGGAACCAAGGATAACAAGGTAATATAAGCTAAATAACCGGCGTTAACATTAATCCGATCATGGCGCATACGATTGCTCAAATAGCCAATAAATCTAACACTACGCCTAATCACTGAATTGAATGGGATCATTCTCACTCTCCTTAACCACCAGCTAAAGTCATATTGTACTTAAAAAAAATACCCTTTTCTCTAAACTTACTGATCACTATACCCAAACCACTTGGAGTTGCAGGTAGGCGGCCAGTGAGTGACAAATTTGTCTGGAACAAATTTGAACAGCCGTAGGCTGGCCTTTGGTGAGAGCCACGGATGGCTCTCATAATCCCCATGAGCATAGATAGACGATGTGATTGGGGCGAACGAACGTAGCCAACACCCCTGCAGCTTCAAGTCGGAAGGGTATAACCAATCAGACCGTTATGTCTAATAATCATACGCTAAAAAGTTTGTATCAATTGCGCAATAAAAAACCCTCAGTGACGAATCACTAAGGGTTTGATATCAAACATGACAGCTCAGCAGTGATTAACCACGCGCGGCACGTTTACGTTCGTTCTCAGTAAGGTGTTTCTTACGAATACGAATGCTTTTTGGCGTGACTTCCACTAGCTCATCATCATCAATGAATTCTAGCGCTTGCTCTAGAGTAAATTTAATAGCCGGAGTCAATACCTGAGCTTCATCAGTACCTGAAGCGCGCACGTTGGTTAATTGTTTGCCTTTTAAGCAGTTAACCGTTAAATCATTCGAGCGGTTATGGATGCCGATAACTTGACCTTCGTATACTTCATCAGCATGTTCCGCAAATAAGCGACCACGTTCTTGCAAGTTATACAAAGCGTAGGTTAATGCTTTACCGGTTGCGTTAGAAATCAATACACCATTAATACGTTGACCAATATTACCACCTTTATGTGGACCATAGTGATCAAACGTATGATAGAGCAAACCTGAACCAGAAGTTAACGTCATAAATTCAGTTTGAAAACCGATCAAACCGCGCGAAGGCATCATAAAATCTAGTCGCACTCGGCCTTTACCATCAGGAGACATATCTTTCATCTCACCTTTACGTAGACCAATGTTTTCCATGATCCCGCCTTGGTGCTCTTCAAGCACGTCAATTGTCACGGTTTCAAACGGTTCCATCAACTGGCCATTTTCTTCTTTAACAATAACTTCTGGACGTGACACCGCTAATTCAAAACCTTCACGGCGCATATTTTCAATCAGAATCGACAAATGTAATTCACCACGACCTGATACGCGGAATTTATCTGGATCATCCGTTTGTTCAACGCGTAGTGCCACATTGTGCACCAGCTCTTTTTCTAAACGCTCAAGAATATTACGTGAAGTAACAAATTTACCTTCTTTACCAGCAAAAGGAGAAGTGTTTACTTGGAAAGTCATTGTCACTGTTGGTTCATCAACGCTCAATGGTGGCAATGCTTCAACCGCGTTAATATCACAAATTGTGTCAGAAATCTTTAGCTCACCTAAACCGGTGATCGCAACGATATCACCAGCCGTTGCCATCTCAGTTTCACTACGCTGTAGACCAAGATAGCCTAATACCGTACCCACTTTACCATTGCGTTTTTTACCGTCAGCGGAAATAACGGTTACTTGTTGATTCGGTTTCACACTACCACGGGTCACACGACCAACACCAATAACACCAACGTAAGAGCTGTAATCTAGCTGTGAAATTTGCATTTGTAGTGGGCCATCAAGGTCCACTTGTGGAGGCTCCACATTATCAACGATGGCTTGGAATAAAGGTTCCATGTTTTCACCAGTTTCGCCTTCTTCAAGCGTTGCCCAGCCATTTAATGCTGATGCATAAACGACTTGAAAGTCTAACTGTTCATCATTGGCACCTAAGTTATCAAATAGGTCGAAAACTTGATCCATAACCCAATCTGGACGAGCGCCAGGGCGGTCAATTTTATTAATAACGACAATTGGCTTCAGACCATGTGCAAACGCTTTTTGCGTGACAAAACGAGTTTGAGGCATAGGACCATCAACCGCGTCAACAATTAAGCACACACAGTCGACCATAGACATGATACGCTCAACCTCACCACCAAAGTCAGCGTGTCCAGGGGTGTCTACGATGTTGATACGGTAGTCATTCCAATTTATCGCGGTATTTTTTGCAAGAATGGTAATACCACGCTCTTTCTCAATATCATTCGAGTCCATGACTCGCTCTTCGACATCACCGCGAGACTCTAGGGTACCCGACTGTTGGAGTAATTTATCCACCAAGGTCGTTTTGCCGTGGTCAACGTGCGCGATGATCGCGATGTTTCTTAATTTTTCAATTTGTGGAGTAGCCATGGAGTTTTGCTTCACTTAGTTTACACAGAGAGCTCATTTGTGCGGGAGTGCACAAACGTAGCCAAGATTTTCGTTAAAAAAATGGTCAATAATGTACCAGATTTTGACGAAAAACCTAGAAAAATGTGATCATTCACATTCAATACTCTTTTTTACAAGCCTAGTTGGCGATCAAGACGAATACAAACCCAATATCATCACTAAATCGAGATTGACAAATACCTATTCAGAAGGCTGAATGAAGTTATCTTTTTGTTGAGTATAAAAGAAAAGCCGCCAGTCGCACCAAAACCATGCAGCATCGCACCATTGTGGTGCAAAAAAGCTATCCACCAACCTATGCTCAACCATAAGATATTGATAAAAAAGGATATTAAACATGGCACGATAATCGCTTAGATAAATATGAACCGATTAAAACTGAATCAAAAATTACTAATCTGTTCAATCTAACCCTAATTTGAGCCTAGACCTAAACTACTTTGTTAGAGCAGCAGATAGGCGGTAGTGATTAACCCTGATCAGCATAGAAAGATCATGTGGTTAGAGCCAATGAGCATTACAAAAGGCGCTGCAACTTCAAGTAAGGAAGGTATTCACCGATTTATTTAACACTGGAGGTTATCCAAGATGTCAGTAGAAAACGTATTATCGCTGATCCAAGAAAACGAAGTTAAGTTTGTTGATTTACGCTTTACCGATACAAAAGGCAAAGAGCAGCATATTTCCATTCCTGCCCACCAAATTGATGCTGACTTTTTTGAAGACGGGAAAATGTTTGACGGTTCATCTGTTGCCGGATGGAAAGGTATTAACGAATCTGACATGGTGATGATGCCTGATGCCTCAAGCGCTGTTTTAGACCCTTTTACCGATGACGTTACTCTCAATGTTCGCTGCGATATCCTTGAGCCAACCACAATGCAAGGCTACGACCGCGATCCACGCTCTATCGCCAAACGAGCAGAGGAATATATGCGTGCATCAGGCATTGCTGATACTGTGCTTATAGGACCTGAACCAGAATTTTTCCTATTTGATGATGTTAAATACACCAACAATATGTCTGGTGCATCATTTAAAATTGATGATGTTGAAGCCGCTTGGAACACCGGAGCCGATATTGAAGGCGGAAACAAAGGCCATCGTCCAGGCGTTAAAGGTGGATACTTCCCTGTCGCACCAGTGGATTCATCACAAAACATCCGTGCAGCTATGTGTTTGATCATGGAAGAAATGGGCCTAGTGATTGAAGCTCATCACCATGAAGTAGCTACTGCTGGTCAAAACGAAATCGCTACTCGTTTTAATACCCTAACCACCAAAGCGGATGAAATTCAAATCTACAAGTATGTCGTACACAACGTTGCCCATGCTTATGGTAAAACGGCCACCTTTATGCCTAAGCCTTTAGTCGGTGATAATGGCTCAGGTATGCACGTCCACCAATCACTTGCTAAAGATGGGGTCAACCTATTCGCTGGAGATAAATACGGCGGTCTTTCTGAGCTAGCGCTTTACTATATCGGTGGTATTATCAAACACGCTCGCGCGATTAACGCTTTTGCTAACCCATCAACTAACTCCTACAAGCGTCTGGTACCTGGCTTTGAAGCCCCGGTAATGCTTGCTTATTCGGCACGTAACCGCTCTGCATCCATTCGTATTCCAGTAGTACCAAGTCCAAAAGCACGCCGTATCGAAGCTCGCTTCCCTGATCCAGCAGCGAATCCATACCTAGCCTTTGCTGCATTACTAATGGCTGGCCTTGATGGTATCAAGAATAAAATCCATCCAGGCGAAGCAATGGACAAAGACTTATACGATCTTCCAGCAGAAGAAGCTGCTGAAATTCCAAAAGTAGCTGAGTCACTCGAAGTTGCCCTAAAGGCACTAGATGAAGATCGAGAGTTCTTAACTTCAGGTGGTGTATTCTCTGATGATTTTATTAACTCTTATATTGAACTGAAATCTAAAGATGTTGAACGTGTCAATATGGCTGTTCACCCACTTGAATTTGAGCTTTACTATTCGGTATAAGCCCACTCCTGATGTAATATTGCGCTTATTTGCAACCTAATTCTAGGCTCGCCTCGCAGGCGAGCCTTTTGTTTATTTGGCTTTAACTTACAACCACTTAACATATCAATGCGATAAACAAATACTTATCGCGCAGCAAGATATACCCAAACAACTTGGAGTTACAGGTAGGCAGCAAGTGAGTGACAAATTTGTCTGGAACAAATTTGAACAGCCGTAGGCTGGCCTTTGGTGAGAGCCACGGATGGCTCTCATAATCCCCATGAGCATAGATAGACTATGTGATTGGGG
>SLFB01000254.1 GCA_007124475.1 Vibrio sp.
AAAAATGGCGCGAGCTCAGTCCCTTTTTTTAACGCATCTTGAGCAGCACTTTCCAAAGAGCGAACCGATGTAGTTCCAACAGCAATCACCCGTCCACCACGAGCTTTGGTCGCAGCAATCGCATCAACAACTTCCTGCGATACTTCAACATACTCAGCATGCATATGGTGATCGTTGATATTCTCAACTCTTACCGGCTGAAAGGTACCCGCTCCAACGTGTAAAGTCACATAAGCGAACTCGACACCTTTCGCTTTTATCTTGTCTAGTAGAGGTTGATCAAAATGCAACCCCGCGGTTGGTGCAGCCACCGCGCCGGGTTTCTGATTATAAACCGTTTGATAACGCTCTTTATCTGTCTCTTCATCAGGCCGATCAATATAAGGTGGTAACGGCATATGACCAATGTGATTAAGAATACCTAACACGCTTGTTTCAGCATGAAAACGAATCTCAAACAAGGCATCATGACGGGCCACCATCGTAGCTACATATTGATCTTGTTCACCAAGATAAAGTTCAGTTCCTGGTTTAGGCGGTTTAGAACTTCTAACATGAGCTAAAATAGAATGCTCATCCAGCATACGTTCAACAAGAACCTCTAGTTTACCGCCACTAGCTTTACGACCGAACATACGTGCAGGTATAACCCGGGTATTGTTAAACACCAACAAATCGCCAGGTTCAACATAATTAAATACATCGGTAAATTCACCATCAACAACCGTTCCGCTATTACCGTCTAAACGTAATAAACGACTATCAGTTCGTTGTGTCTTTGGATAACGAGCAATTAACTCATCTGGAAGGTCAAAATGAAAATCTGAAACTTGCATGGCTCTTTCTTGATTATTTACAGTTAGCGACCGTTCAATTCGCGGCGCAACAGTATATACCGTCATAGACTTAAGATACAGAAATGTTGCCCTTTTACGCATCTGTAAATGAAATCGGATTGTAATCAAAAGTGACGACCAAAAATCGACCTAACTCTCAGATATTTCCCTCTAGAAAAACTATACTTTATTTAAATTTAGCTACAGCCAAACAAACAGCTTGAAGTTGCAAGTCGCCAGCATGCGCAGGCGATGAGAGTAGGATTAACGAATCACAGATGCAACATCAAGTAAGAAGGGTATATGTTCCATCATAAAAAAGAAGGAGTTGGTTATGATCAAAGTTGAAGACATGATGACTCGCAACCCACATACCTTGTTGCGAAACCACACGATAGCCGACGCCCGTAATATGATGAAAGCCTTAGATATTCGCCATATTCCGATCGTTGATGCTAACCGCCGCTTATTGGGGATAGTGACTCATCGTGATGTGTTATCAGCTCAGGAATCAAGCTTATACCATCAAGTAGCCAGCACCCCACATACTGAAGTCACACCATTATTTGAAGTTATGCATACTGGGGTAATGACAGTTTCACCACAAGCCGGTTTGAAACAAAGCGCTTTGTATATGCAAAAACATAAAGTCGGTTGCCTGCCTGTAGTAAACAAGGGAGAGCTAGTTGGTATTATTACCGATACTGACTTTGTGGCTATCGCGATTAATCTACTTGAGTTGCAAGAAAACAGTGAGCCAGATGAAGTCGAAACTGATGACAGCTTTGACCCTAAATCGCTGTAGAATCATACATCTAGACGGGAAATTTAGTTTCTAATGAAGCATTGATGAAGCATTTTAACGCCCATATCATAGCGTAAAAAAGCTTCATCAGTTCTCTCTTCGTTTACACTCTCTAGCGATAGACTTAAGTATACTTTCCCTACTTAGAGCTGCAGGGGGTGTTAGTGACGTTCGTTCACCTCAATCACATAGTCTGTCTATACTCATGGGTATTCTCCCACTGACCGCCTACCTGCACCCCCAAGCGATTTAGGGTCTAGATATAGTACAACTCATTAAAATTTAAATAAAAAAAGAGAGGCTGATTAATCGCACTCTCTTTTTATTTATCTATCGTGTTTTATGTCATCAGAGTAAGATGAATTTAAAACTGCTCTTCTTCGGTTGAGCCTGTTAAAGCCGTAACGGATGATTGACCACCTTGGATAGTATTCGTCATTTTATCAAAGTATCCAGTGCCGACTTCTTGTTGGTGAGCAACAAATGTATACCCTTTTTCAGCTGCAGCAAATTCTTTGCGTTGCACCATTTCAACATAATGTCGCATGCCTTCACCTTGAGCGTAAGCATGAGCAAGTTCAAACATGTTAAACCACATATTATGAATGCCGGCTAGTGTGATAAATTGATACTTATAACCCATATTAGCCAGCTCTTGCTGGAATTTAGCAATGGTTTCGGCGTCAAGATTCTTCTCCCAGTTAAACGAAGGAGAACAGTTATAAGCCAAAAGCTGATCAGGATATTGAGCATGAATAGCTTCAGCGAACTGTCTCGCTTCTTCCAAATCAGGCTTCGCGGTCTCACACCAAATTAAATCAGCGTAAGGTGCATAAGCTAAACCACGTGAAATGGCTTGATCAATCCCTGCACGAACACGATAAAAACCTTCAGCAGTGCGCTCACCAACAATAAAGTCAGCATCATAAGGATCACAATCCGATGTCAATAGGTCAGCAGCGTTAGCATCGGTACGCGCAATAACAAGAGTCGTGGTCCCAGCCACATCAGCAGCTAAACGAGCTGAAATAAGTTTTTGTACCGCTTCTTGAGTTGGAACTAATACTTTACCGCCCATGTGACCGCATTTTTTCACTGATGCTAACTGGTCTTCAAAATGCACCCCAGCGGCTCCTGCATCAATCATAGACTTCATTAATTCATACGCATTAAGTACGCCGCCAAAACCCGCTTCTGCATCAGCGACTATGGGTAAAAAGTAATCAACCGCACCTTCATCTTGCGGTGACTGACCATTTGCCCACTGAATTTGATCCGCGCGACGAAAAGCATTATTAATTCGTTTTACTACGCTTGGTACCGAATCAACGGGATAGAGAGATTGATCTGGGTACATAGTCCCTGCGGTATTATTATCCGCAGCAACCTGCCAGCCTGATAAATAAATTGCTTCAATGCCGGCTTTCGCTTGTTGCACCGCTTGACCACCTGTCAGAGCTCCCAAGCAATTCACATATCCCTTTTTAGCACTGCCGTTGACGATCTCCCACAACTTGTCCGCACCACGCTGTGCGATGGTGTTGGCCGGTGTAAAAGAACCTCTTAAGTTAACCACATCTTCAGCACTGTAAGTACGTTTTACCTGCTTCCAGCGAGGATTGGTTGCCCAGTCTTTCTCTAATGCTTCGATTTGTTGGCGGCGAGTTAATGTCATGATATATCCCTCTTATCTCAATTAGGCGCGGCTTAGTGCTTGCGCCTGTTTCGTCCCTATCGCCACTTACTCACAATAACGAGCAAGCTTTGACCTCTATTTCACGTTAATTTATTGATTTTATTTCCCGGTTAAGATAAATACTCATAACCAGGAATGGTTAAAAAGTTGTCTAATTCTTCACTTGTTGTTAAACGCTCAATTAATTCAGCAGCTTGAGTAAATCTACCTTGAGCAAAACGCTCGGCACCGACTTCTGCTTTAACCACTTCAATTTCCTCAGCTAAATAATCACGGAATAATTCATTGGTTACCACCTGACCATTATCGAGTGTTTTACCATGCTGAATCCATTGCCATATCGAAGCGCGAGAAATCTCAGCGGTAGCGGCATCTTCCATTAATCCGTAGATGGGCACACAACCATTGCCAGAAATCCAAGCTTCTACGTACTGCAATGCAACCCGAATATTGTGTCGCATGCCTTGCTCAGTTCGAGGTCCATCACATGGAGCCAGTAGCTCTTGGGCACTGATTGGTGCATCCGAGAAACGAGTGACATCCAGCTGATTACAACGCTCCCCTAACACTTGATTGAAGACCTCCATCGCGGTATCGGCAAGACCGGGATGAGCAACCCAGGTTCCATCATGACCATTAGTAGCTTCAAGTAATTTGTCATGACGAATTTTTTCTAGTACTTGCTGATTGATAGCCGGATCTTTGGCCGGAATAAAGGCAGCCATCCCCCCCATAGCGAAAGCGCCTCGGCGATGACAGGTATAAATTAATAGTCGAGAATAAGCATTCAGAAATGGCTTATCCATGGTAACCACTTGACGATCTGGCAGTACGCGTTCTGGGTGTTTTTTCAGTGTTTTGATATAACTGAAGATATAATCCCAACGTCCACAGTTAAGACCAACAATATGCTCCTTGAGAGCAAACAATATCTCATCCATCTGGAACACAGCTGGCAAAGTTTCAATTAATACCGTAGCTTTAATAGTTCCAGTATCTAAACCAAAATAATCTTCAGTAAAATGGAAAACCTCACTCCACCATTGTGCTTCTTGATAGGCTTGTAGTTTAGGTAGATAAAAATAAGGACCGCTTCCTTTTTTTAGTAGCGCTTTATGGTTATTAAAAAAGTACAAAGCAAAATCAAACAAAGCACCAGGAATCACTTTACCGTCAAATAAGACATGCTTTTCTTTAAGGTGTAAGCCGCGTACACGGCAAATTAACACCGCAGGGTCACTGTTTAGTTGGTAATACTTACCATTATCGGGATTGGTATAATTGATGGTTCCATTCACTGCATCACGTAGATTTACTTGACCATCAAGTAATTGCTTCCAAGCTGGTGACATGGAATCTTCAAAATCAGCCATGAATACTTTAACATTCGCATTTAAAGCATTAATGACCATTTTACGGTCCGTTGGACCGGTAATTTCCACTCGTCGATCTTGTAAATCATCGGGAATACCAAGAATTTTCCAACTGCCCTCGCGAATATCCTGAGTGTGTTCTAAAAAATCAGGTAATTTCCCTTGATCCACTTGTGCTTGTTGAGCTTCTCTAGCCGCCAATAATTCATCAATCTGGGGAGCGAAGTGATGACAAAGATCAGCGAGAAAAGTCTGTGCTTCAAGGGGAAAAACTGTCTGATGCTCAAAGGATAAATAGCCTTTGATGTCTAACTTTCCTTGGTATTTGCTATTGTCCGTGGTAGCTGACAATGAATCTGGAGTTTGAGTAAACATAGCATCCTTCCTTAGACCATATCTGTATATTTTGAGCTGTTGTATTAATAGCGGATAAGCTGATTAACGTTCATGACATTTTCGCCTGACATGATTACCTTACTGACACCAACGTTATCGCCTAGTAAAACCAAACAACGAGACATAAATGACACTTGTAACTTTAAAACAACAAAAAGACATCATTTAAAAAGTCATTTATCGAGCAAAATCATAAATATTCGTTTTGAAGAAGGCATTAACGCCCTCTACCAATCAATAAAAATAATCTCGACTAAGCATTTGCAAACATTAACCTATAAAGCTTTACAATAAAAGAGAGCAGGTTAACACAGCGTTAAATTTGAAGTTTTATTCCGTTTCAAACCACCGTTTAATAAATAGCAGAAAAATGTAAATCATTACGTAATTTAATTACACAGAAAATAATAGAGGAATATCGTTTTAAACAAACGTTCAAAACAAAACCATTAATAATACTAGGCAAAAAGAGGGGTTATATAGAGATAGACAAGAAGCCCTTAAACAAGGACTAGAAATAACTCTGTGAAATTAACAGTGTCAAATTAAACGATTTTATGAAAACTTCAAAATATTACAGCTGTAAAATTTTACAAAAAAACAAGTTCAAGCAGAGTAATAGGCTAGCATATCGCAATAAAAAAGAGGTTTAATCTAGGTTTAAATTAGAATGCCAGACAAGTATAGAGTTATACCCAAACAAATTGGAGTTGCAGGTAGGCGGCAAGTGAGTGAAAAATTTGCTTGGAACAAATTTGGATAGCCGTTGGTAAGAGCCACGGATAGCTCTCATCATCCCCTTAAACATAGACAAGCGATGCGATTAAGGAGGCGTGTTTTTCAAGTCATTGGGAGGCAGGTCCGTAAGATAGCAGAGCCTAGCAAATCTAGGCCCTTATAAACTAAGAGGTTGATAATATTAATTTTTATTAGGTAGATTTAATGACATTTCTTCTGTTAATTCTGCCTTAGCCTTTAACTTTCGGCGAATAAACCACCCCCCTAGCAGAGCACTAATCACCAATAGATTGCCGGCAATAATAGATAAAATAGCTTTGCGTCGCTGTTGAGCTCGCAGCTGCTGGATCATTTTTTCTTGCTCTAAGCGGCGCAAATTTTCTAGCTCTGCTTCCTGCATGCGCCGCATATTAGCGACATCAATTTGACTGACGACACTATAGGTTTGCTCTCGGATCGGAAAAACTAGTGGTCTTTGGGTGGATAAATCCGTTGCATACATAACCCCTTGCCAAGCAAAGTTACCAAATTGTTTATCATTTGGAATATCCACTGCAAAACCTAGCTCCGTGGGCTCGGCTTGCCCTTGAGTTAAATAAGGCGGCTGACCGACCTCTTGATGCTCAATATGCGCCGCGAGTGAACCGGGTTCAATCATGCCACGCTCGGCATTAAAACTGACTTGATGAGCCTCTCCCTGAGTTCGTGATTGGATAAAAGTAGCAACTATTGGTGCAGGGTAAACTAACACTTCTTGTTCTTGCGCGCGTAGAAATACCCCATTACCAGAGGTGATTCTTACTCGATATTTACCGGGTTCAGGCGTTATCGGTAGTTCTACCGTAAATACACCATCTCCAGCACGTTCATCAAGCCCCTGACCATCATCAGCAAAGTGACCGATAACTTCAGGGGTTGGGCGCATTTCTTGCGGTAATTGTTGTTCATCATCCACATAGCGAGTAAAGGTCACAGTTAAATTGACACGATCTAAAAAATCACGCAATAGAAGAGGTTCACCATCCGAAGTTAAACGGGCAGAAAACTTGATCGTTTCTTCGTGATAAAGACGACGGGGCAGTGGATCTGTCTCTAGCTGTAAATGAGAAATCAAACGAATGTGGTTGTCGCTAGAGATTCGTCCAATGGCTTGCCACGGTCCAGGCATCGGATCATCAATTGAGACAATATCCATGGTCGGCTCTTGATACCAGCGAATATAATCTGGATGTCGTGAGGCATAATATTTGAAGCCATCCGGGCGAACTAAAACCACAGGTGTTGAATTTCGCTCTCGGTAAATAACGAAAGTAATCTGTGAAATAGTCGGATCAACACGAAATCGATTATCAAGCAAGGTCATAGACGATTGATTATTACTCGCAAAACTGGCCAAACTCCATAACAGACTTAGTATTACTACTCCTAGTCGAAACATGCTTTCTCCTACTGACGCCAAAGGCAAACTCCATTCTTTTCGACAATATCCAAACGTTGTTGATGTGCAGCTAATTCATCGGCTGAAGCCGATAAAACCTTAAGCTTTTTCCTCTGCCCTGCTACTCGCTGCACAAAACTGCCACCAGGTTCTCCAGATTCAGAACTCGCATTAAACTCTAAGGAGGTTTGCCCCCCTGTCATTAATAAATAAACATCCGCTAAGATCTCAGCATCCAGTAACGCGCCATGTAGCGTTCGATGCGAGTTATCAATACCATAACGCTCGCAAAGAATATCGAGGTTATTGCGCTTACCGGGGAATATCCGCTTTGCCATTGCTAAGGTGTCGGTAATATGGCAATACTGCTCGGTCTTACCTATTGCTGGATCCAGTTTAGCAAATTCATAATCCATAAAACCGACGTCAAACGGGGCGTTATGAGCAACCAACTCAGCCCCTTTAATGAAATCTAAAAACTCCTGATGCACGTCTTGATATTGTGGTTTATCTACTAAAAACTCATCGGTAATACCATGTACTTCAATTGCTTGTGGTTGGATTTCTCTATCTGGTTTCAAATAAACATGAAAATGCCGCCCAGTGAGCTTACGATCGATGATTTCTACAGCACCGATCTCAATGATTCGATGACCTTCGTAATGCGGACCACCATCAAAGTTCATACCTGTTGTTTCGGTATCGAGCACCACAATGCGGCTATGCTGAGAATTGTTACTGGTATTCATAATGGTATCTATGTCAGACTATGTGAAGTGTATGGATAATCCAATAGTATCAAATCATGAACAAACAGGTGGAAATTTTCACTGATGGCTCGTGTCTAGGTAACCCTGGACCAGGGGGATATGGCATTGTATTACGTTATAAGCAGACCGAAAAAACATTAGCTAAAGGCTATCGCTTAACGACCAACAACCGAATGGAAATGCTAGCAGCGATTGTCGGACTGCAAAGCTTAAAAGAACCCTGTCATGTAATTTTAACCACAGATAGTCAATATGTTCGCCAAGGCATAACTCAGTGGATACATAATTGGAAACGCCGCGATTGGAAAACCTCGGATAAGAAACCGGTAAAAAATGCCGATTTGTGGCAAGCCCTGGATAAAGAAACGGCTCGCCACTCTGTCGATTGGCGTTGGGTTAAAGGTCACGCGGGGCATAGAGAAAACGAAATATGCGACCAATTAGCTCGTTCAGCAGCCGAGAATCCCACGGAAGATGATCACGGTTATAATCCGTAATCTATTATATTATCACCAACCTTTTATCCCCCAGCTTAGCCGCCTAATTGTGCAATCGGTTAACGGTTAGCGAGGATAGCGAGGATAGCGAGGATAGCGAGGATAGCGAATAAACATGGCAACGACGGTTAACATTAAGCAAGGTTAATCTTGTGATTTAACGCGATAATTAAGACTAACAGGTGAGAAACGACGCTTTAAACGCCAGTGCGGTTTGATCGGCTTTAACGGATAGGTACGTTTACGGGCAACGATAAAATATAAGCTACCAAGTGGACTTGCCCAATTGCCTGTTGCGTTTTCTAACCAGGTCCATAATGAACGATACTTTTGCATTGGAAAAAGCGCGTATTGATCACACTCTAAAACTTGATAATTAAGCACACTAAGCCAATCTTTGATACGACTTGGGGTATACATTCGACCGCTCCAAGGTAAATTATGCTTACGCCATGGCATTAAACTCGCAAAACCGGTCAAGCTGAGCGGATTAAAACCGGTGATAATGATATAGCCATCATCAATGAGCACTCGATCGACTTCGCGTAAAATGCGGTGAGGATCATGACTATAATCCAACTGATGAATAATCATGGCCACATCAAAGCTTTTTTCTAAAAATGGCAAATCGTAAATATCCGCAATCAGGTTATGCGCTGAATTATGCTTATCTAGATGAACTTGGTGTTGAATAGTGGAGTGGCTAGTGGATAATTCACAACTTAAACCACCTAATTTAAGCATGTGGTAACCAAATAGCTTTGGACACCATTCATCAAGACGTGTTTGGATAGACTCCGCAACCCATTGACCGTTTTTAAGTTGACACCATGAGTGTGGTGGGATTATTTTTTTTTTACTGCGTGCTGGTTTCATCGCTACATCGCTTTATCAGTGACTGGAGATTACTCATGTTACACATCAAAAGCATACCCGCATTTAACGACAATTACATCTGGTTGATTGAAAATAGCGATCACCGTTGTGCTGTAGTTGATCCGGGTGATGCGACGCCTATTTTAGACTACCTAAAACAGCACCAACTCACCTTAGAAGCCATCCTGATCACTCACCATCATCATGATCATATTGGTGGCGTTGCAGAGCTCGTTCGCCAATTTCCTCATATTGATGTCGTTGGTCCAGCGCAAGAACCCATTCCTACCCTCACCCA
>SLFB01000016.1 GCA_007124475.1 Vibrio sp.
CAACCATCTGTGCCAATACCCCTTGCTCGGCATTGACACATAGGTCATCGGCTAACACCACGGCAAAAGGCTCATCGCCGACCAGTTCGCGTCCCGTTAAAATGGCATGGCCTAAGCCCTTCATTTCACGTTGACGGATGTAAGTGAAGTGAGCGGTATCAATGATTTTTCGAATGTCGATCAAGAGCTCTTCTTTGTTGGTGCCGCGAATTTGGTGCTCTAGCTCATAGTTCATATCGAAATGATCCATAATCGCGTGCTTGCCGCGGCCGGTGACGATACACATACCCGTCATACCAGCTTGAATGGCTTCTTCAACACCATATTCGATTAATGGTTTATTGACGACAGGCATCATTTCTTTAGGCATAGATTTGGTGGCAGGAAGAAAGCGAGTACCGTAACCCGCTGCCGGAAAAAGGCATTTATTAATCATTAATGGGAACCCTATTATCGTTAGTGAGCTAGCTCATTAACTAAGCTCAGCGTGCTCTAGGCAACTTAGTGCGTCATCATCGCATCACTTTATCATGAACCTCCGAAAATGGATGCCTAGATTGTCCACCATAGTGGGCAAAATGTGCGTTTTTACACTGTATGGCGGGTAAATTTAGCCACAGGATAAATGATCATTGGCCCAATTAATCGCTTGTTGACGGTTTTTAACCGCTATTTTCTTATAGATTTGATAGAGATGAGATTTAACAGTTAACTCACTAATAAATAGACTATTGGCAATATCGACATTGGTGGCTTGAGTTTGTAAATAGCGCAAAATTTCTAGTTCTCTCACCGTAAGATCGAGTATGGCCCGGGTTTGTTGATCTTGAAAAGCATAACGAAAATGATGTAATAGTTGATTAGAAACATGACGAGGAAGCCAGTTTTGACCATTGATGATTTCAGCCAGCCCTTTGGCTATTTGTTGAGGGGGCGTTGAACGATAAAACAGCCCTTTTAAATGCCCAAAACTTAATAGTTGATCTGTGGTTAAGCGTTTTTCAACGTTAAATAAAATCGTTTCCATGCGTTGATCAGTGAAGGTTAAAGGGCTTAATTGCTGGCGAAGCGCTTGATGTCGATGATGATCGATAAGTAAGATTTTATGTTTAGTATGATGATAACCAGCGAGGAGCTCTTGAGGATGCACCAGGTGGATAGACGATCCCAGTTGTTGGCAAGCTAGCGTTAATTGAGGATCAATTGATTTTTCTTCATCCATCAGCAAATAGTAGACGGTTCTGGCATAGCTAGCTTTGGGCATAACAAACTCCTTATCGATGAATAATTATTACCAATAAGCATGCCGAAAGTTAAGTCTCTGAGCGATAGTATCGTCGTTGTTTTGCGTTACATTACAACCTGCTAAGTAATTGAGATGGTTGTCAAAACTAAAAATAGCGACAATTACCGAAGAAAGTGATTTGATTGACTGGTATTTAGGGTTACTCATGATCAGACTAAACAACGAAGATTGGTCGAGATAACAAAGCATGTTATTCTTTACCGCTAATGACAAGTTAAAGTGAATGACGGAGCAGAACATGGCAAGCCGTGGCATAAATAAAGTGATTTTGGTCGGTAATCTTGGTGCCGATCCTGAAGTTCGATATATGGCAAGTGGTGCTGCGGTAGCAAACATTACCATAGCAACATCAGAAAGCTGGCGTGATAAAACCACGGGCGAGCAACGTGAAAGAACGGAGTGGCATCGTGTGGCTTTATACGGCAAGTTAGCCGAGGTAGCAGGTGAATACTTACGTAAAGGCTCGCAGGTATACATTGAAGGCCAATTACAAACCAGAAAGTGGCAAGATCAAAGTGGTCAAGATCGCTATACCACTGAAGTTGTGGTGCAAGGTTACAACGGTACCATGCAAATGTTGGGTGGTCGTCAGCAAGGCTCAGCACCAGGACAAGGTGGACCTCAAGGGCAACAGAGTAACTGGGGCCAGCCTCAGCAACCCGCTATGCAGCATCAGCCAAAAGCACAAGCACCTCAACAAGCTCAACCGCAATACAATGAGCCACCAATGGATTTTGATGACGATATCCCGTTCTAGCCATCTGATTATATAAAAAAGCCGCGAAATTCGCGGCTTTTTTATATACTTAGCTTTAGTCCCAAGACGTTCACAGGCAATACCACTCCATTGTTATGCTTTATTAATGAAAAAGGGAATTTAGCGTTATGCGTTATACGCCAACACTTAATCTGAGCACGCGCCTCGTTGCTTTTGTGACCCTGATTGTAACAGGTGCCATGTTTATTTTATTTATTGGTGGATCCATCTCATTTCAACGTATGGGGCAAGATTACCTTCACCATTATTTGCAAGGCATTGTCGAAGTGGTCGATAAAGAACTAGACGATCCAGATGCCGTTTATTCTTTACAAAAATGGATGCCTAACTTACTAAAGGCATCAAACATCGTTGAGTTAGAGCTGTCTTCCGCTTCTCATACTGTGTATCGTTTTAAAGATAATAGCTCTCGTGTCCCGGCCGAGCGTCTTTATCACCTAAACTTGTCATTGCCTAATCACCCACATTACAGCATACATTTTCAAGCTATTCCTCCTTATTTAGGCTACGACTATTCCTTTGGCGCGATGTGGTCAATTACTTTAGCCATTGGTTTAGTGATTCTCTGTTTGGTGCGTGCGACTAAATGGCTTCGCCTACAACTACTGGGGTCAGAAATTTTAGAAAAACGTGGGCGGATGATTCTCGCCGGTCGTGTGGAACAATACGCGAAAGGCGATGAACAAGAATGGCCTTATACTGCCAGTGAGGCCTTGGATAGGTTGATTGAAGAGCTGCAAGATGCTCGTCAAGAGCGCAGTCGGTTCGACAGCTTTATTCGTAGCCAAACCTTTCTGGATCAACTTACGGGAGCGGCTAATCGAGTCTTGTTCGACAGTAAACTAGAGTCAGCTTTGCTGGAGAGTGGAGCCCGTGGAGCGGTGATAATGGTTAGCCTTCAGGAATTAGAGTCAGCTCGAGAGCAGCAAGGAAAGGCAATCATCAATGACTTTATTATTGAGGTTGGTGAGTGCATCACCAATGTCATTTCTCGTTATCCTGATGTTATTTTATCCCGTTATTACGATTCTGTGTTTGCAATTTTTATCCCACACCAAACTTCAAAAGAAGTGACCCATCTCGCCAATCAATGCTTAAAGTTATTGGAACGTTTAAGTCCCCCTTATCCTCTAGAAAGAGATAACTGGTTTCATATGGGGGTCAGTATGTACCAAGAGGGAGAGCGCCGTGGACGGATTATTGACGAAGTCGAAACCGCACTGCGCAGTGCTCAGATGCAAGGAAGCAATGCATGGAGTCGATTTCAAAAAGTGGTTAGGGTTGATAACGAAAGAGGCAGTGTACGCTGGCGTAGTCTATTCGAACAGAGTCTCACTGCTGAGAAAATTCGTTTGTTTAGACAGCCATGTTATTTGATTGAACAAGATAATCTTTTGACATCCATCCATAATGAGTTATTTGTCAGAATTTACGATCCTGAGCAAGGGGTACTCAAAGCGTCACGCTTTAATGCAGCCTTAGAAACGGTGGGTTATGAGGCGATGCTTGATCGCGCGGTACTGGTTCGTGTACTACAATTATTAAAAAATCCAGAAGATACAGAGCATTATTCAATAAATTTGCACATAACACCATTTGCTGATAAACGCTACTGGCGATGGTTTCGCCATGAAATCATGCAGTTACCTTACGCTTCGCGACAGCGATTGTCTTTTGAGTTTGCGGAAGGGCGCTTAGTACAACACCTAGATTACATGCGTCCAGTATTAAGAATGATTGCAGGGTTAAATTGCCAATTGGTGGTTGGGCAGGCTGGGCGCACCATTGTTGCGACCCATTATATTAAAGATTTACAAATTAATTATCTAAAATTACACCGCAGTCTAATTAAAAATATTGAACGACGCCATGAGAATCAATTATTTGTTCGCAGTATGATAGGCGCCTGCGTTAGAACTGATACTAAAGTGATTGCGGTTGGTGTTGAAACACAAGCCGAGTGGCAAACACTCATTTCTCTTGGCATTCATGGTGGACAGGGTCGCTGGTTTGCGGCTGAACAACCTCTTTTAATGACGTCTCATGTTGGAAAGCCCATTATTAAGCCCGGTAAAAGAAACCGATGGCGAACGAAGTAGAGCGGAATGAAGATTAATCAGCTGATCGATAAAATTACTCGTAGATCACAGCCAAGCACAACGTTATTTGCTGTGGTGCAGTCAGAGGCTGTGTATTTTTCCGCCTCTCATGGACAGCCACTGATAGAACAATACCCGATTCAAGCTGGACAATGGTTGACGGCTCTCTCCGATGCTTTGTGCGCTTTAGACGGTCAATACACGAGCATTGATATTGTGTTACATGCTCAGTTATACCAATGTTATCAAATTGATACACCACCGCTTCCTGCTCAAGAGTGGCCAGACAGTTTACCTTTCTTGTTGAAAGACTTGATCAGTGAGAAGCCTACCGAAATCGTTGTGGATGCTTATCCACTAAGTGGCAGCAATAAAATTCAAGCCTATGTGCTTCCAGTTAAGTTAGTGCTTGAATTGGCACAAATGCTCACTGGGTTAGGGCTGCAACTTGGTCGAGTGATCCCTGAGCAAGAAGTATGGGCTAATACGGTTGAAAATCCCCATTTCTTGTTATTGCAACGCAGTCGCGGCGGGCAATTTAAATTAGATGCTTTTGTGGATGAGCGTTGTTATTTTCAGCGCACATTACGTGGGGTCTCCGCGCCAGTCACGGGAGAAAACAGCGCCCCATTAGAGTTAGATGGTTTAGCGTTAGAGTTACAGCGTTCGATTGATTATCTTTCTTCGCAACTAAAAACTACCGTTCTTCATCAACTGCGGGTGTGCTGTGATGACGAAGATCACTCCCAGCTAGTGGCAGCGCTGAATGAGCGATTAAATGTTAAAGTTAGCCTGTTATCGACTCAAGAGTCTCAACCATTAGTCGGTCAAATATTGGCTCAGTATGCCCCTTTACTCAGCCGACCGGTCATTAATTTTTATCCATCTCGTTTACACCCAAAGAAAGATCATTTTTCATTATTCAATGTCGTGATGGTTGGTGTATTGGTGAGTTTATTCATGCTGTCTGTCGCTGGTGTTTATGGCTATAAAACGACGCGTCTGGCTAGCGAGATTATCTTAGCTGAACAACAAGTCGCACAGCTGAACGTGCAGGTGCTCGATTTACAGAGACAACAAGCAAGACATCAACCTTCGGCAGGAAAAGTATCGGCAATTGCAAGACTGAAGCAACAGATTGCCAGTCAACAAGCGGCATTGACTGCAATGGAGCGCTTTAGTCATCATCAACAGGAAGGTTATTCGGGGATCATGACAGCGTTAGCTAATGTCGCCAATCGTCATGTTTCGCTGACGGCAATTGAAATTGCTGCCGAGCAACTCAATCTGCAAGGTGTGGCGACTGATGCCAAAATGATCCCCCATTGGATCGGTCAATTTAATCAACAAACCCCTCTGGTTGGGCGTAACTTTGAACGTTTGGTCATGGATCGCAATGAGCAAGGTCTGCTGATATTTGAGTTAAAAACTCAACAAGGAGGGCAATAATGAATCAATATTGGCAATCGCTCAGCCGTGTGTTTGCTGAGCGCCAACCACGAGAAAAAGTATTGATCAGTTTATGTGGTTTGGTGGTTATTATTTTAGCGCTACAGACATGGTTACTCGATCCCTTACTTGACCGATACCAGCAGCAGAGCTCTCGTTTACAGACTTTGCAAACTAATCAGCACACGATGCGCAATACTATCCAACAATTACAGTCTCAACTGAGTAGCAATCCAGATGCGGAGATAGATATTGAGCTGAACCATTTGCAAACCCATCACCAGCAACTTTCCCAGCAGTTATCTGAGCGGATGGGCGGCTTGGTGGCCCCATCCCAGATGGCTTCTCTATTACAGGATGTGTTAAGTAAGGCGCAAGCATTGACCTTAGTCAGCCTTGCTTCTTTGCCTGCCGAGCCGATCCGATTAACGGAATCAGGAGTGGCTGGCGATGCTTACTTTATTCATCCGGTTCGGCTAGAAATTATCGGTAGTTATTTTGCAATTCGAGATTATTTAGCGGCTTTAGAAAGCTTACCCGTCAATTATTATTGGCGGCGTTTTCACTATCAAGTGGATCAGTACCCGAATGGACGTTTGATATTAGAAGTTTACACACTAGGAACCCAGAAGGAGTTTATCGGTGGCTAATTATCGCGCGTTTTTGTTAGGCATGATGCTGATCACTGGTTTGGCGAATCACAGTGTTCTAGCAGCACAAGACCCTACCGCTCCAATTGGACGTCAAGTTGCGACTACGGTTAAGCAACCTGCAGTGGCATCATCATTACCTGAATTGCACAGTATCGTTTGTCAGCAGACGTGCTACGTCATCCTTAATCAGCAAGTGTTAACCAAGGGGGATGTGATTGCAGGTTATCGCATTACAAACATCAGTGAAGATCAGGTGACATTAAGCAAAGGCCGACAAGAGTGGCCGTTGTCATTATTTCCACTGGATATTAAACAATAAGGTATAAAAATGATGCGTACAGTTATCCTCGCAGTAATGATTACCAGCTTAGCCGGTTGTGCCATGGGCCACCGAGATCCGGTGGAAATAAAGCAAGCCTTGAATGAAGCGATTAATGAATCCAATAGTCGACAATTACAACAGCTACCCGCGGCAGTAGAAGCCGATCTTATGCCGGAGTTTATTGATCGAACCAATCATGCTTCGATCGATACAATGCGTTTCCGGGTACAAGCCAATCAAGTGGATGCCTCAGCTTTCTTTACCAGTTTAGTCAAGGGAAGTGAATACAGCGTCGCCATTCATCCGGCGGTGTCTGGACAAATTACCTTGAGTTTAACCAATGTTACTCTTGATGAAGTGTTAGCGGTTGTACGTGATTTGTATGGTTTTGAAGTTGAAAAAGTAGGACGGGTACTTCAAGTTTATCCCGCTGGATTACGCACCGTAACGATCCCTGTGGATTATTTGCAGTTTCAACGCAGTGGCCGCTCAATCACTTCAATCAGCACCGGCACAGTAACCAGCCCCAATGCGGCCAGTAATTCTGAGGGAGGCAGCAGCTCTCGAGGCGGCACTGAAATTGAAACGACGAGTGAAAGCGACTTTTGGCGTCAGTTAGAAACAACGGTATCACGCTTGATTGGTTCAGATGCTGGACAAAGTGTTATGGTCACACCGCAAGCGTCGGTGATTACCGTACGCGCTTACCCAGATGAAATTCGTGAAGTGCGCCAGTTTCTCGATATTTCCCATTTGCGAATACAACGGCAAGTGATTTTGGAAGCCAAAATTCTTGAAGTGACGCTCAATGACGGCTATCAACAGGGCATTAATTGGTCAAAAACTTTTTCATCCAATGGCACCGAGTTTCAGCTAGGGCAAGGTGTGATTCCGGCTCCGGTCCCTGGTCTACCTGGGATGGACGCGATTGCGACTTTGCTCGGCGGGCAAACGAATTTGGTTATCCAAAGCGGCAGTTTTGATGCAGTACTAAACTTTATGGCGACGCAAGGTGATCTTAATGTGCTGTCTAGCCCGCGAGTCACAGCGGCCAATAATCAAAAAGCGGTGATTAAAGTCGGAACGGATGAATATTATGTCACCGATCTCACCAGTGAGGTTGGTACTGGCGATAACGCGAACGTTGCTCCTAACATTCAGCTCACGCCGTTTTTCTCAGGCATCTCACTCGATGTTACGCCGCAGATTGATGATAGTGGTTACGTCTTTTTGCATGTACATCCCTCGGTGATTGAAGTGGATGAACAAAAAAAATCGATTCAGTTTAATGATCGCACCATTACATTACCTTTGGCGCGAAGTTCGATTCGTGAGTCGGATTCAGTGATCCGTGCTCAAGATGGTGATGTGGTGGTGATTGGTGGCTTAATGAAATCTCAAACCACGAATCAAACCTCTAAGGTGCCATTTTTTGGTGATATCCCTTTGCTAGGACATCTGTTTAGGCATAGTGCCAATGTGAGTCAAAAAACAGAGCTGGTGATATTGCTTAAACCGACTGTGGTTGGCGTCAATACCTGGCAAAGAGAATTAGAACGCTCGCGTAATTTACTTCAAGAGTGGTTTCCTGACTCACAATAAGGACTCGTCTCATAGGTAAGTACAGGCATGAGTAAGATCATCATTAAGGGAGCTTAGCCCCGTGTATCTTGAGCACTTTGCTTTGACACAGTTGCCATTTCATCTAACCCCAGATACCGAGCTATTTTTGGGGTTAGCGCCCCATTACGAAGCGATTCAGACAGTGAGCGCTGCTTTAGCAATGGGCGAAGCCATTGTCAAAGTCACCGGCGAAGTGGGGACAGGAAAGACCATGGTGTGTCGTATGTTACTGACCCATATGAATGATGAGGTTAAATGGCTCTATCTGCCCAACCCGCAATTGAGCGGCCTAGAGTTGCGGCGCGCGATAGCCCATGAGTTGGGTTTGCCAGAAGTAGCAGAGCTCGAACGGTTAGATATCATTCATAAACAACTGTTAGATCTTCATCGGCAAGGGCAACGAGTAGTGGTGATCGTTGATGAAGCGCAAGCTTTATCTGATGAAGGGTTAGAAGCCTTAAGGTTACTGGGAAACCTAGAAACGGAGCAAAGTAAATTGCTGCAAATAGTGTTATTGGCGCAACCTGAGCTCGATCGACGACTGGCGGAGCATCATTTACGACAGCTGCGGCAGAGGATCACGTTCAGTGCTTATTTGCGGCCTTTATCATTGTCTGAGTCAGTGGCTTACATTGATAACCGTTTATTGAAGGCTGGTGGTCAGCCAGGGCTGTTTTCTGACCGACAGAAGAAGGCACTGTGGAAAGCGTGCCGAGGCATACCTCGCTTACTGAATCAGGTATGCCATAAATCCTTGTTGTTGGCGTTTTACGCCCAGCAGAACTCAGTGGCAAATGACCATTTATTTGCTGCAATTCATGATACTTTTGATGCTCGTAAGCCTCAATTTAAAACCCCGTTCTTCTGGGGATGGAGTCAGCAATGAGTGTGATTAATCAAGCCTTATCGCAATTGGTGGCTAAGCAACCAAAGACCTTAGCGGGCGTAACACCGGCTAAGGTTAAGCCTGTGACGACGCGCCCAGCTTGGGTTTGGATGGTGGCAGGCTTTACCTTGAGTATTGCTGTTGGCGGTTGGGCCGTTTCTCAGCAAGCGATGACTCAGCCATCGTTAGCGGCGCAGAATGTCGCTGAATATCAGCCGTCACCTGAACGACAAGCGCGTTTGTCACCGCCATCCCCCACTCAATATGCCCCCAGCTTACAGGTGCCTGTATATCGGCTCGCATCGGTAGAATCGGCATTGCCAGTTGAACATCAAGCGATGACGACTTATTCCCAGCCGTCTCCAGCGCCATCCGCAAGCTCCCCATCGGTGAAGACATCCAGGAGCAGCGCCGCAGAAACCTCAGCCGTGGCAGCAGCTGTGCCAGTTAACTCACCTCAGCCGACTCGATTACCAACTTCCAGCCCTAAGGTCAGTGAACCATCGGCTAATGTTAGCACTCAGATGTCTATTGAACGTGTGCAATTGGCTCCCGAACAATTAGCGGCTAAAGCCGTTGTTCGCGCTGAACGGGCTTTGGCA
>SLFB01000228.1 GCA_007124475.1 Vibrio sp.
CAAATTTGTCTGGAACAAATTTGAACAGCCGTAGGCTGGCCTTTGGTGAGAGCCACGGATGGCTCTCATAATCCCCATGAGCATAGATAGACTATGTGATTGGGGCGAACGAACGTAGCCACCCCCCCTGCAGCTTCAAGTAGGAAGGGTATATCTGAGTAAAAGAAGATAGCTCACTAAGTAAAAAAACCTCATGCATAAGCATGAGGTTTTTTATTCAATCTACAATAAACCAGCCAGATGAGCTTAATTAATAACCAGCTTGGTCTGCAATCAAAATAGAATCTAACGCAATTTCAATCATTTCGTTAAAGGTATTTTGACGCTCTTCAGAAGTTGTTTGCTCACCCGTTTTAATATGGTCGGAGACGGTACAAATTGCCAAAGCTTTCGCACCATATTCAGCAGCAACACCGTAGATACCTGCTGCTTCCATCTCTACACCAAGAATGCCATATTTATCCATCACATCGAACATACTTGGATCTGGCGTGTAAAATAGTTCAGCCGAGAAAAGGTTGCCAACTTTTACATCAACGCCACGCGCTTTCGCCGCTTCTTCTGCCGCTTTCACCATTTTATAATCAGCAATGGCAGCAAAGTCATGATCTTTAAAGCGGATACGGTTCACTTTCGAGTCAGTACAGGCCCCCATACCAATCACGACATCGCGCAACTTGATCTCTTCATTCACCGCGCCACAACTACCGACACGAATGATCTTTTTCACACCGTAATCTTTGATGAGTTCGGTAACATAAATAGAGCATGAAGGAATACCCATACCGTGGCCCATAACTGAAACCTTACGACCCTTATAGCTGCCCGTAAAACCAAACATATTACGCACATCACATACCTGAACGACATCATCTAAAAAAGTCTCTGCGATGTATTTAGCGCGTAGTGGATCACCTGGCATTAAAACAACGTCAGCGAAATCACCGAGTTGAGCATTAATGTGTGGAGTTGCCATGTCTTTTCCTCTTTATAAACAGTCATTGATTGCCCTGCTAGACAATGCCAGCACGACCATTCAACACTCGCTAGCCTACCTAAATTCCAGCTAACCATAAGTACAGTGACCAATAAGGCCACTGTTCGTCATCTTGTTGAATTTTAAACACTCAACAGACTCTAGGCATTACAAAAATGATTTACCGTAATCCATTGGTGAGGTAGCAAAATAACTCGCTAAGCTCTGACCAATGTCAGCAAAAGTTTCACGACGGCCAAGACTGCCTGGTGGTACTTTTTTACCATAAACAATCACTGGAATGTATTCGCGTGTATGATCGGTACCAGGCCAAGTAGGATCACAGCCGTGATCCGCGGTTAAAATCAGTACATCTTGCTCTTGCATCTGATCTAGAATTTCAGGCAGACGCTGATCAAAATACTCCAACGCCGCCGCGTAACCAGCAACATCTCGGCGATGGCCATAAGCAGAATCAAAATCAACAAAGTTAGTGAACACAATCGTATTATCACCGGCCTGTTCAATTTGCTCTAACGTCGCATCAAACAAAGCTGGAATACCATTAGCTTTCACTTTTTTACTGATACCGCAATTGGCATAAATGTCGGCTATTTTACCAATCGATACCACTTCACCTTGTCGCTCTTCAAGCAGTTTTTGCAATATGGTCTCTGCAGGTGGCTCTAGAGATAAATCACGGCGATTACCGGTGCGGGCAAATTGCCCTTTACCGGGACCGGTAAATGGACGGGCGATCACTCGACCGATGTTGTAACCTTCTAGCTCTTCACGCGCAATCTGACATAAATCCAGTAGGCGATCCAAGCCAAAAGTTTCTTCATGGCAAGCGATCTGAAACACTGAATCTGCTGAGGTATAAAAAATAGGCTTACCTGTTGCCATATGCTCTTCACCCAGATCATCAAGAACTTGAGTACCAGAGGCGTGACAGTTGCCTAGAAAACCATCCAAACCAGCACGCTTTACAATGCGGTCGGTAAGTTCAGTAGGGAAACTATTTTGCTTATCGCTGAAATAGCCCCACTCAAATAACACCGGCACACCAGCAATTTCCCAATGCCCTGATGGGGTATCTTTACCAGAAGAAAGCTCAGCGGCGTGCCCGTAAGCGCCAATAATATCAGCTTGCTGATCCAATCCTGGCGCAAATTGCCCTGTGGCTTCTTTGTGCGCCATCGCCAGACCTAACTTAGAGAGGTTGGGTAAACGTAAAGGCCCTTGACGATCCGCATTGTCCGCTTTGCCTTGTTGGCAATATTCAGCAATGTGACCTAATGTATCAGCGCCAACATCACCAAATTTTTCAGCGTCTGGAGCGGCACCAATACCAAATGAATCTAATACTAAAACAAATGCTCTTTTCATTACTTTTCCTCGCCGGAATTACACATCTTCAGGTCGAATTTGACCATGGATTTCCGGAGTTTCTTGATAATTGCCGCCAATGTTAACGGCTTGTTGTATTGCTTTCGCAGCAGTCTCCCACTGCGCTTCACTGCGGGCATGAATGACCGCCAGTGGTTTATTGCTGTCAGCAATTTCACCTAAACGGATGAATTGCTCAAAACCGACAGCGTAATCAATGGTATCTGTCGCCACTCGGCGTCCGCCGCCCATACTG
This sequence comes from Vibrio sp., assembly GCA_007124475.1. Taxonomy (GTDB): domain Bacteria; phylum Pseudomonadota; class Gammaproteobacteria; order Enterobacterales; family Vibrionaceae; genus Vibrio. The sequence continues at coordinate 2,622 of SLFB01000228.1, forward strand.
ACGACTGCCATACCAATCGCACGCGTATCCATGGCAGAAACTATGCCAGTTTGCTGCGCATAAACGGGTTTGATCACCTCGGCTTTTTCTAAATAACGGTCGTAGTGTTCAACAAAATCCTTTGGACCACCAAGTCCTGCCACCATTTTACCAAACCGCTCTGCTGCTTGACCGTTATCGAGCGCGGCTTGTAATTTAGAGCGCGCATCCTGAGGATCTTTAGCTAATTTGGCTAACAATAGCATCTCGATACACGAAGCCATGGTCACTTCGAGTAAACGCGGGTTACGATATTCACCGGTTAAGAAGCGCACCGCTTCTCGCACTTCTAACGCATTGCCTGCTGACGAAGCCAATACTTGATTCATATCCGTTAAGATAGCGGCGGTTTTTGTGCCAGCGCCATTAGCCACCGCGACGATAGACTTAGCTAACTCTTCAGAGGCTTGATAAGTCGGCATAAACGCACCTGAACCCACTTTAACGTCCATCACTAAAGCATCTAGACCTGCTGCGAGCTTTTTCGATAAAATCGATGCGGTAATTAATGAAATATTGTCTACCGTGGCGGTGATATCTCGAGTTGCATAGACCCGCTTATCCGCAGGAGCTAGATTACCCGTTTGACCGATGATTGCCACGCCAGCGTGTTTGGTTACCTCACCAAATAACTCATTAGTGGGCATAATGTTATAGCCGGGGATGGCTTCTAATTTATCTAGCGTGCCCCCAGTGTGGCCTAAACCTCGCCCAGAGATCATAGGAACATAACCACCACAAGCGGCCACCATAGGACCAAGCATTAATGACGTCACATCACCAACGCCACCAGTGGAATGTTTATCAACAATTGGGCCATCGAAATTCATGTGCGCCCAGTCAATAACCATACCCGAATCACGCATAGCACAAGTCAGTGCGATACGCTCTGGCATGGTCATTTCTTGAAAATAAATAGCCATCGCAAAGGCAGCGATTTGCCCTTCTGATACACTGTTATCAACTACGCCTTGAATGAAAAAATAAATTTCATCTCGAGTTAAAACTTCACCATCGCGTTTTCTACGAATAATTTCTTGCGGTAAAAATACATTAGATACCGACATACGAGCCTCCTAAATGCCTTTCTTATCCTTGAAATCACCATCGATTTATCCTGTTTAACAACAGGCTGGTATTAAATACAAACGACATGCACTAGCGGTTGCTGTTATTCAGCGGCTAGGACTTCTTGATGGCGATACACGGCAAGTAGCGCTTAGCGCCACTTGCTTCTCGGTTAATGATTAATAAGCGCTAGGATCGGCTTGTTGATCGGTAACTTCTAACGTATTCAATAAGTTGGTTAATAAGCTGGAAGCGCCAAAACGGTAATGACGACTATCAGCCCAACCTTGACCGAGAATGTCATCCGCCATGGCTAAATATTGCGCGGCATCTTCTGCTGTGCGTACGCCACCGGCTGGTTTAAAGCCCACTTGCTGGGCGACACCCATATCGCGAATCACTTCTAGCATCATGCGAGCATATTCAGGGGTGGCATTAACGGGCACTTTACCTGTTGACGTTTTGATAAAGTCGGCACCGGCTTCAATACTGATTTGTGACGCTTTCTTAATGAGAGCTTCTTCTTTTAATTCGCCAGTTTCGATGATGACTTTCAGTAAAATATCACCACAAGCTTGTTTACACTGTTTAACCAGTTCAAAACCAACTTGCTCATTACCTGCAATCAAAGCTCGATATGGGAATACAACATCAACTTCATCGGCACCATAAGCAACCGCTGCTTTTGTTTCAGCAACCGCAATGTCAATATCATCATTACCATGGGGGAAGTTGGTGACCGTCGCAATACGAATCTGAGGAGTTCCTTGCTCACGAAGGGTCTTCTTAGCAATAGGAATAAAGCGTGGGTAGATACAGATCGCCGCAGTATTTCCTACTGGGCTTTTTGCATCATGACAAAGCTGAATGACTTTAGCGTCAGTATCATCATCATTTAGCGTGGTTAAATCCATTAATTTTAGTGCGCGTAGCGCAGCCGCTTTTAAATCGCTCATTTCTATCTCCGATCAATATATTCAATTCATTGACAACTGAGCGTCATGAATTGTGCTCAGTATCGTCATTAAATGAACGGACTTGGTTCCTTGAAGACTCGGTGTTTTCCACCAATTGCTATCCATGTCACCGCACCATGCCAATCAAACCATTGGCATAAAGGTTTGTGATTGCGGTTCATTGTTACAAAACAATCACGTTAAAAATAGTCATACTCCATGTACAGACCATTTCATTTGACCACCGATTGTTCCAACAACCATCTTCCTCATCAGCTAATAGTGGCTTGCTTGCCAGCATCGACTATCGAGATTGAGGAGTTGATATGTCATTTAAGGTATAACTGTTATCGAGAAAACCCTAATCCAACACTCAGAGCAAACGGTTTGTATCTCAAAATAATTTGAACTTGCTCACCAATAGGCCAAAAATCATTCAAGCCAACCTGGTTATGCTTAACTTATAAGCCCATAAAACTAAAAAACCCCGCAGCAATCTCTTGCTACGGGGTTTCATTTAATGGCGTCTATATATAATTCTCTACAAACTTAGAAAGAAAGGAAGAAGCCAGCAATGGTCGCTGCCATTAGGTTCGATAGTGTACCAGCAATAACCGCTTTGATACCCATGCGAGCAATATCACCACGACGTGATGGCGCCAAGCTACCCAAACCACCAAGCAAAATAGCAATTGAAGATAAGTTAGCAAAGCCACACAATGAGAAAGCAATAATCGCTTTGGTTTTCTCACTTAATACCACTGGTGCAGCATCGCTCAAATATGGTGCAAACTGAGAGTAAGCAACAAATTCGTTAGCTACGGTTTTTAGACCAATGAACTCACCAGCAATCGTTGCTTCTGCCCATGGCACACCTAATAGGAATGCAAGAGGCGCGAAAATCAGACCTAAAATCATCTCTAGTGTTAGTTCAGGCATACCGAACCAACCACCGATACCGCCAAGCATACCGTTGATAAGAGCAATCAAACCAATAAATGCGATTAACATTGCACCCACATTAAGGGCCAATTGTAAACCGGCTGATGCGCCACCTGCTGCTGCGTCAATCACGTTGGCTGGCTTTTCATTTTCCGCGGCTTCAATACCTTCAATTTGATCAACTGGCTTATCAGTTTCAGGCATGATGATTTTAGCAAATAGAAGACCACCTGGTGCTGCCATGAATGATGCTGCAACTAGGTACTCAATAGGCACGCCCATCGATGCGTAACCAGCCAGTACACCACCTGCAATAGAGGCTAAACCACCACACATAACCGCAAACAACTCAGATTGAGTCATCTTAGGTACAAACGGACGAACCACAAGTGGTGCTTCAGTTTGGCCTACGAAAATGTTCGCAGCGGCTGACATAGATTCGGCACGAGAAGTACCTAGCGCTTTTTGAAGGCCACCGCCTAAGATACGAATAACCCACTGCATAATACCGATATAGTATAAAACAGAGATAAGGGCAGAGAAGAAAATCAGTGTTGGTAGTACTTTAAACGCAAAAATAAAGCCTAGACCGTCAACAGAAAAATTAACTAGGTTACCAAATAAAAACCCAGTACCATCGTTACCATAGTTGATAACATTTGATACTGCGTCAGACATGCCGCGCAACAACTCTTGTCCCCAAGTCGAGTACAAGATAAATGCGCCTAAAGAGAATTGGATAGCGAAAGCACCACCCACGGTTCTGAAGTTAATAGCTTTACGATCTGATGAAAGTAATACTGCAATACCCAGTAGTACAACCATGCCGATCAGGCTCATAAACAGGCTCATAGTTTATGGCATCCTTATAGGTTAGAGGTTAATTAATGTTGGCGTGTGGCAAATTTGTTTAAAAAAGCCCGGCGATTATACTGCCCCCTTACCGATTAAAGTAATGCCTCGTTCACACTTTCTAATAAGACCCCTGAGCCATTCATTGAATTATGTGATAAAAGTCACTATAGATAGTTTTATTGATTACTTAAAGTCGACGCTTCATCGCCCTCTAGCCTAAAAACCGCCAAACTTTGCTGCCAGATTTTTTCTGCTAACCACTGAGCATCACAATCTTTTAACTCTGCTAGCGCTTGTAATATTAAAGGCAATTGCAAAGGATGGTTTACTTGACCTTGAAACCCGGCCAGCGGCATATCGGGAGCATCCGTTTCCAATACCAGATGATCCACATTAACGTGAGCAAAAGTTTGCCGGGTTTTGTTCGCTCTAGGATAGGTAATCACGCCGCCAACACCTAATTTAAACCCTAAATCAATAAACTGCTGAGCTTCCTGCAGACTACCTGAGAAGGCATGCAGCACACCTCCTTGAGCAAACTTAACCTGCTTTATCAATCGTATCAACGGCTGATGGGTTTTACGACTATGAAGAATCACCGGACATTGCAGAGATTGCGCCATCGACAACTGACCAAGCAATAAAGACTCTTGCCGATCGGCCGCTTCATCAATCATCGCATCCAAACCACACTCTCCCAGGGCGACACATTGACGGTTTGCTGACGTTATTTGTTGCTCAAGCTGCTGTAAGAGCTTTGCTATTGACAGCTGAGGTATAAAGTGAGGATGAATACCAAGAGCATAATACATACGGTTAGGATAACGATTAGCCAATGCGATAATATTGGCCCAGCGCTCAGGGCTCGTGGCGGGGATCAAATAGCGCTCCACACCACAAGATATTGCATGCTGTAACTGCTGCTCAAAGCAAGTACTGAACAGTGGAAAGTCCAAATGGCAATGGGTATCAAATAAACGCATCTTAATCCTCAGCTTGTCGCTCTGCCTCTATTGGACTGGATTGCTACTCAGAACGATAAGGGACACAACGGCGTTTTTGCTCAGCAGTTAATCCCATCTGCTGACACCATAGATCATAGTTAGCTATTTGCCGTTTTAACCATTGCCACATACTGAATATCCTGTTGACGGTGAACAACCAGTCTTATTACTACCTGTAACGATCAGTGATTGAGAATCGATGCAACATTATTGCTCTTCGCGTTTGAACACCAATTCCGTAGCGCTTGATTCTTGCGGCACAAAATAATAACCAGCGGTGGTGAAACGGGTGAGCGCTTCAACTGAAGTCACTTGATTATCAATAATATAACGCGCCATCATGCCACGGGCTTTTTTAGCGTAAAAACTGATCACTTTATATTGACCCTTTTTAGCGTCTTTAAAGATAGGAGTAATAACTTGTGCATCAAGCTGATTGGTTTTCACCGCTTTAAAATATTCATTTGAGGCCAAATTAATCAGTACATTATCACCTTGCGCTGCAATGGCTTGATTCAGCTTATCGGTAATAACGCTGCCCCAAAACTGATACAAGTTACTGCCACGAGGATTCGCTAACTTAGTGCCCATTTCTAAACGATAAGGCTGCATTAAATCGAGTGGTTTAAGTAAGCCATACAAGCCCGATAACATACGCAAGTGCTGCTGAGCAAACTGCAGACTCTCTGCAGATAAAGTAGCGGCATCAAGCCCAGTATAGACATCACCTTTAAAAGCAAAAATCGCTTGGCGTGCATTATCGAGGTTAAAATCCTCACTCCACTGTGCAAAACGAGCCACATTTAAACCAGCAATGGTGTCGCTGACTTTCATTAATCCGGCAATATCCTCAGGGGTTAATTGGCGACAGACATCAATCAGTAGCTTGGAATGCTCGATTAATTCCGGTTGAGTGTGATCTTGGCTTGGTAAAGGTGATTCATAATCCAGAGTTTTAGCAGGAGATACCACAATCAGCATTGTTCTATCCTAATATCGTTTACTTAGAGCGTTGAATGATTAGATTAACAAAAAAAGCCATACATTGTCTGCATGGCTTTTTCTATCTTATCGATTGAATCTAACAATAGACGGATCAGCTATTATTTGTTTTTTTATCCCAAATCCCGTCTTCTAACTGAGATTTAAGTTCAGGATAATCATTAGCATCAAAGGTAGGTAACTTACCCGCTTTCAGCTGACGATTATAATCTTTCGCTAATTTAACCACCGTTCCAGAGAGCAACAAAATGGCAATTAAGTTAACAATCGCCATTAGCCCCATAGTGACATCAGCCATTGACCACACGGTTGGTAGAGTCGCTAATGATCCAAACATCACCATACCTAATACGATGAAGCGAAAAACGACCAAACCTTTTTTATTGTTGTGCTCAAGGAAAATCAGGTTAGTTTCAGCATAAGAGTAGTTGGCAATAATAGAAGTAAAGGCAAAGAAGAAAATGGCCAATGCAATAAAGATACTTCCCCAATCACCAACTTGAGAACTTAGCGCCAGCTGTGTCAACTCAATACCGGTAATTTCACCATGAGGAACATACTCCCCAGACATTAAAATAATCGCCATGGTAGCAGAGCAAATAACAACGGTATCAACAAAGACTCCAAGCATTTGTACATAGCCTTGAGAGGCTGGATGCGGAGGATAAGGCGTAGCTGAAGCAGCGGCATTTGGCGCCGATCCCATACCCGCTTCATTAGAGAATAAACCTCGCTTAACACCATTAATCATCGCTTGAGCAATCGCATAACCAATACCACCAGCAGCCGCTTGTTCTAACCCAAATGCACTTCTAAATACTAAACTCAGCACGTCAGGTAACTTTTCAATATTCATTATCATCACCACGATGGCAATAAGAATATAAGCCAATGCCATTACAGGAACGATTAATTCTGCAGTACGAGCGATTTTTCGAATACCACCGAAAATAACAAATGACGAAATAATAACAATGCCGAACCCAACATAGAGAGGATCAAATCCAAAAGCAGTGTGCATAGCACTGGATATAGAGTTAGCTTGCACAGCATTAAACACTAATCCAAAAGCAATAATGAGGAAGATAGAAAATAAAACGCCCATCCAACGCATACCCAGGCCTTTTTCCATGTAATAAGCTGGGCCGCCACGATAATTACCATCTTTATCACGGGTTTTGTATAACTGAGCTAACGTGCTTTCAGCAAAAGA
>SLFB01000089.1 GCA_007124475.1 Vibrio sp.
CACCAACAGGTTTGTAGCTTTAATGCCAATACATGCTGGTTTTATTCATGGAAAACACACAGTTGAAGATGAGGCCGCCGCTTGGGAACTCTCGGTTTGTAAAAAATGGCAACAGGCAAGCGACTCATCAGCAGTTGACCGACAATGATCGCAACCGTTAACCACAATAATGGACTAAATAGCTCTACTAATTGTTGTAAATGATAACTCAGCAGTTTTTCTGCTAAATGACAAGGCTCACTCACGTTGTCACTATCAGTGGACACCAGCTCAGCGAGCGCCGAGGACACATCAGGGCAAAAGCTTAACACACCGCTATTTTTCGCCAGACACAGCGCCATCACCCAACTGAGCAACAGTAAGGCGAATAATCGGTAACGAGGGCGACGTAAATAATCCAATCAACTATCCTGAGTAAGGTAAATCGACAAACTAAAACCTATGGCCAGTATGACTCGGCGCAACCAATAAAGTTCAGCACACTCTTAGCTTAATGGTGCAAATTCCTCTTCGCATCAGTTTGCTAATCAAAGGATTTACTCTCTAACCGCCATTATTGCGTATACTTTTTAGTCAACATACTAAAACCTTTGTTTTACTCGGTTGTTATTGACTGCGCAAAGCAGGATAATGCCCAGCTCGGAATTTAAGACAACTATCATTATGACCGACTATTTTTTGCTGTTAATCGGCACTGTTCTGGTTAACAATTTTGTACTAGTAAAATTCTTGGGCTTATGCCCGTTTATGGGCGTGTCGAAAAAGCTCGAAACTGCGATTGGTATGGGGTTAGCAACGACCTTCGTGCTGACTATCGCTTCTGTTTCTGCTTATTTAGTTGAAAATTATATTCTCACGCCACTTGGCATCCAATACTTGCGTACCATGAGTTTCATTCTGGTGATTGCGGTAGTGGTACAATTCACTGAGATGGTGGTACATAAAACCAGCCCTACTTTATACCGTTTGTTGGGTATTTTCTTACCCCTGATCACCACCAACTGTGCAGTACTTGGCGTAGCACTACTCAATATCAATGAAAATCATACTTTTATCCAATCGATTATTTATGGTTTTGGTGCGGCGGTTGGCTTCTCTTTAGTGTTAATTCTTTTTGCAGCCATGCGTGAACGCATTCATGTTGCCGATGTTCCCGCTCCGTTTAAAGGCGCTTCCATTGCAATGATCACCGCGGGTCTAATGTCTTTGGCCTTTATGGGCTTTACCGGTTTAGTGAAATAGTTATGTATACATTACTTATTGCGATTATTGTCTTAGCGGCTCTTGCCGCTGTATTTGGGGCTATTTTAGGATTTGCCTCAGTACGCTTCAAAGTGGAAGGCGATCCGATCGTCGATCAAATTGATGCCATACTGCCACAAACACAATGTGGTCAATGTGGCTATCCCGGCTGTCGCCCTTACGCTGAAGCCATCGCCAATGGTGATACGATTAATAAATGTCCACCAGGCGGCCAAGCGACAATAGAAAAGCTGGCCGACTTAATGGGGGTTGAAGTTCAAGAATCCGCCCATGATTTAGATAATAAGGTCAAAACCGTTGCTTTTATTCACGAAGATATGTGTATTGGCTGCACTAAGTGCATTCAAGCTTGCCCGGTTGATGCCATTGTTGGTGGCACAAAAGCGGTACATACCGTAATAAAAGACGAGTGTACTGGCTGCGATTTATGCGTTGCTCCTTGTCCTACCGACTGTATTGAAATGATCCCGTTAGAGACCACGCCAGAAACATGGAAATGGCAAATGAATGCTATCCCCGTCGTTAACATTGTTGAACCTGCGTCCGATGCGCAAAAAAATGCCCATTAAGGATAAGTATGTTGTCATTAATTGAACAAATCCAAGCTGGTCGTCTTTGGGATTTCCCTGGTGGTATTCATCCACCTGAAAATAAACAGCAATCCATACAAACGGCCATCGCATCAGCGCCTTTAGCCAGCGAATTGGTTCTGCCTATTAAGCAACACATTGGTAAAGCCGGTGATTTGTTGGTGGAAGTGGGTCAAGCGGTACTTAAAGGGCAGCCTCTAACTCAATACAGCGCAACCTTTATGCTGCCAGTGCATGCCCCAACTTCCGGCATCATTACCGCTATTGAACCTCGCACTATCGCTCACCCATCCGGTTTACAAGAAATGTGTGTTGTGATCCGTCCTGATGGTCATGAAACTTGGATTGAACGTGAATGCGTGACTGATTTTACTCAGCACTCCGCCGAGCAGTTAATTGAGATCATCCGCCAAGCCGGTGTATCAGGCATGGGCGGCGCTGGCTTTCCGACCGCAAAAAAAATCCAAACTGGGCTATCACGTACAGAAATCTTGATCATTAATGCTGCTGAGTGTGAGCCTTATATCACAGCTGATGATGCTTTAATGCGCTATCACGCCGATGAGATCATCCAAGGAGTCAGTATTGTTGAGCATATTCTACGGCCGAAGTTGACCATCATCGCCATTGAAGATAACAAACCTGAAGCAGTGCGAGCATTAGAAGCGGCAGCCAAAGAAAAGGATTTGCTGATTAGAGTGATACCGACTAAATACCCTTCTGGTGGCGAAAAGCAACTGATCAAAATTTTGACCAACCTTGAAGTGCCCAATAATGGTATCCCGGCGGATATTGGCATCATGATGCAAAATATTGGCTCAGTGCATGCGATTAAACGTGCGGTTATCGATGGTGAACCATTGATCCAACGTATCGTTACGTTGACAGGCAATACCTTCAAGCAGCCCACTAATGTATGGACCTTACTGGGTACACCTGTCGCGCATTTACTTCACCATTTTGCTTATCAAGCCGACAAAAAATTCCCTCGCTTAATCATGGGTGGGCCAATGATGGGCTTTACCCTACCTCATGCACAGGTGCCCATAACTAAGACCAGTAACTGTATTTTAGCGCCGACCAGCAAAGAAATCCGGCCACCGCAAACAGAGATGGCCTGTATTCGCTGTAGTCTATGCGCCGATGCCTGCCCTGCTTCCTTGTTACCACAGCAGTTACAGTGGCACGCTAAAGCCGAAGAATATGATAAATGCGAAGAGCTTAATCTAAAAGATTGCATAGAATGCGGCGCTTGCGCTTATGTATGCCCAAGCGAAATTCCTTTAGTCCAGTATTATCGTCAAGCGAAAGCGGAAATTCGCACTCGTAAACGCGAAGCCGAAGCGGCTGAACGAGCTAAACAGCGCTTCGAAGAGAAAAAAGCGCGTATGGAGCGAGATAAAGCCGAGCGCGAGCAACGTTTTCAACAGGCAGCGCAAGCGCGTCGTAAAGCAATGCAGGCCGACAGCGGTGAAGATGCTATCGCTGCGGCCATCGCCAGAGTTAAGGCGCAAAAACAACAAGATGATAGTAGTGAAAAAGTCGTGAAACCTGCGGTTGCCGCGGCGATTGCTCGCGCTAAAGCCAAACAAGCGGCCGCCATGCAGCATGAAGAGCAAACGCTTCAAACGGCAGTCGCAACCAAACGTAGCGTCTCTGCAGGAGAAAGCGCTGCGCCAAATGACGAGAAAAAAGACGCTGTCTCTGCTGCCATTGCGCGCGCTAAAGCTCGTAAAGCTGCTCAGCAAGCAGGCCAAGAGGCTAGCACCAGCAGCGCTGATGCACCAAGCCAAATCGATAGCGACCAAGCCGCTGCTAACGACAAAAAAGACGCCGTTGCCGCCGCCATTGCTCGCGCTAAAGCTCGTAAAGCTGCCCAGATGCAAAATGATCACCAAACTAACCATGCTGAGGAGAAGAAATAGTGGCCTTTTTTATTGCTAGCTCGCCACACGCGCACAGTAAGCGCAGCACTGCGGAGTTAATGAAATGGGTTGCGATTTGTGCCCTTCCCGGCTTAGTCGTACAAAGCTATTTTTTCGGTTGGGGAACATTGATCCAACTCAGTTTGGCTATCATTCTTGCCTTAGCTTTAGAAGCGGGAGTCATGAAGCTGAGAAAGCGTTCACCAGCTTTAGCGCTGCGCGATTACAGCGCACTAGTTAGTGCCTGGTTATTAGCGGTAGCTATTCCACCTTTATCACCATGGTGGGTCATCACTATCGGCATCCTATTTGCCATCATAGTGGCTAAACAGTTATATGGTGGCCTAGGACAAAACCCCTTTAATCCTGCCATGGTGGCTTATGTGGTGCTGCTGATTTCGTTTCCGGTGCAAATGACCAGTTGGCTTGCCCCGCATCAATTAGCCCCAGAATCCGTATCATTTGTTGATTCGTTATCGCTGATTTTTACTGGCTTTAATCAAGACGGATTATCACTGCAACAGATCCGAACCGGTATCGATGGCATGACCATGGCAACACCATTAGATGCTTTCAAAACTGCGCTCCATGGTGGACAAAGCGTATCCGAAGCGCTCAGTTTGCCTCAATTTAGCGGTTTAGCTGGGATCGGTTGGGACTGGGTTAATTTGGCCTACCTTGCTGGCGGTTTATGGCTGATTAAGCTGCGCGTTATCAATTGGCACATACCGGTCGCTTTTCTCAGCGGTATGGTTATCACCAGTTTAGCGCTCATGCTCCTGGCTCCTGGAACCAGTGCTTCACCTCTTATTCACTTGCTGTCAGGAGCCACTATGCTCGGGGCCTTTTTTATTGCCACCGACCCGGTTTCCGCTTCAACCACCAATACAGGTCGACTCATCTACGGCGTATTTATTGGTAGCCTAGTGGTTATTATTCGAAGTTGGGGTGGTTTCCCTGATGGCGTTGCTTTCGCTGTGTTACTCGCCAATATGTGTGTGCCATTAATCGATTACTACACGAAACCTCGTACTTACGGACATTAAGGAGCATTATGTTAACGGCTATCCGTAAAAATGGGCTGATCTTGGCGATTTTTGCCTGTGCCTCAACAGGGGTTGTCGCGGTTACTCAATACCTAACCGCCAATAGAATACAAGCGCAGCAAACTGCGCAGCTATTAGCGGTATTAAATCAGGTAATACCCGCCGACTTGCATGATAATCCCTTATCCAGTGCCTGCACATTAGTCAGCGACCCGAGGTTGGGGACAAACCAAGCCATGCCTGTCTACCTCGCGACCCTTGATGGTGAGCCAACCGCTTTGGCTATCGAAACCATTGCGCCAGACGGTTACAGTGGCGCGATTAAACTGATCGTTGGTATTGATCAACAGGGCAAGATATTAGGTACTCGTGTACTCAACCATCAAGAGACTCCGGGATTAGGTGATAAAATTGATTTACGCGTCAGTGACTGGATACTCAGTTTTAATGGGCGACAACTGACCGAGAGTAATCATCAACAATGGCAGGTACGTAAAGATGGAGGTCAGTTTGATCAATTTACTGGCGCAACTATCACCCCACGAGCCGTAGTCAAAGCGGTTAAACAGGCGGTGGAGTATGTCAATCTACATCGTGAGCACATTATCAAACAACCATTCAATTGTGGAGATTAAATATGAGCGACCACAAAACTCTGATCAAAAATGGTTTATGGAATAACAACCCGGCACTGGTGCAGCTTCTTGGCTTGTGCCCATTGTTAGCCGTTTCTTCGACTATCACTAATGCCCTTGGTCTTGGCCTTGCCACACTGCTGGTCTTAGTTGGCTCCAATGTCACGGTTTCTCTTGTTAGAGAATACGTTCCGAAAGAAGTACGTATCCCCATTTTTGTGATGATCATTGCCGCTTTAGTGACCTGTGTACAGCTGCTGATGCAAGCTTTCACTTACGGCCTATATCTTTCGCTTGGAATATTTATCCCTTTAATCGTCACCAACTGCATCATCATCGGCCGCGCCGAAGCCTTTGCCTCCAAAAATAGCGTGCTACCCGCCGCTCAAGATGGGTTTTGGATGGGGCTAGGTATGGCTGGCGCACTGGTTGTACTTGGCGGTTTGCGTGAGATTTTAGGTAAAGGAACCTTGTTTGATGGTGCCCACTTATTGCTTGGCGAATGGGCTTCTATCCTGCGCATTGATATTTTGCATTTAAACAATAGCTTTTTATTAGCCTTGTTACCCCCAGGAGCTTTTATTGGCGTAGGATTTTTGATCGCGGCCAAAAATGTCATTGATAAGCACATCGCTCAGCGTCAACCAAAGCAAGCAAAACAAGTTATCGAGCGAGCAAGAGTCACTAATGTGTAAATCAAATCACTGAGGCCATTGAGATGAATAATGCCAAACGAGTAGAAATCCTACAACGCTTGCGAGACAACAACCCAAACCCTCAAACGGAGTTAAACTGGAACACCCCCTTTGAGCTTTTGATTGCCGTGTTGTTATCAGCGCAAGCAACGGACGTAAGCGTGAATAAAGCGACGGATAAACTGTATGCCGTAGCCAATACCCCACAAGCCATACTAGAGTTAGGCGTTGAAGGCGTTAAGCAATACATCAAAACCATTGGCTTATTTAACTCTAAAGCCGAGAATGTCATAAAAACCTGCCGGATTTTAGTCGAGCAATATGGCGGAGAGATCCCCGAAAGCCGAGAAGCTCTCGAATCTCTGCCCGGCGTTGGCCGAAAAACCGCCAATGTGGTACTCAATACCGCTTTTGGCTGGCCAACGATTGCCGTTGATACGCACATTTTCCGCGTCTCCAACCGGACTAAGTTTGCTATGGGCAAAAATGTTGATGAAGTCGAACAGAAACTGCTCAAAGTGGTTCCAAAAGCATTCAAAGTCGATGTTCATCATTGGTTAATTCTTCATGGTCGCTATACCTGTGTGGCACGCAAGCCGCGCTGTGGTAGTTGTATCATTGAAGATTTATGTGAGTACAAAGACAAAACCGACTAGCTGTACAGACTCAATTCATCGGCTGCCGGCAAACTATGTGATTGGGGTGAACGAACGTAGCCAACACCGCTGCAGCTTCAAGTAGAAAGGGGATATTGGCTACCGTCAAACACCCCTGCAGCTTCAAGTAATATGGCGATATCTACAAAATAGTGATCGTCTGCTGCTGAGCAAAATAGTCATGACAATACTGAACAAACTCAATGCTGGGTAAGGGTTTAGAGAAATAATAGCCCTGAAATTCATCGCATCCTAAGTCCAGCAATGTTTTATATTGATAGCGTTCCTCTATCCCTTCCGCAACGACCTTAATGCCGAGCTGATGAGACAGTTCGATAATAGAGCGAATAAATATTTCTTGGTTGTCTTGTAAATTAATTTTATCGGTAAATGATTTATCTATTTTTAATTTATCAAATGGTAAATCATTTAATTGTTTCATGGATGCCCAACCTGTTCCAAAATCATCCATTGCAACCCTTACCCCGAGCTGCTGAATTTCTCGCATAATTTTATTACTTTGCTTCATATCGTCCAAAGTCATTGTCTCGGTTATTTCAAGAACAATTGATTGCATATTAACATTATTGGTAAGAAATATAGACGCTAATACATGAGTTAATCGATCATCAAATAGGGCATCAGATAAATTAATAGCAAACTCAATTTTCCCTCGATACATATTCAACGAAAGATATAGATCTCGAACCGATTTAAATATCCATAACCCAAGCTGGCGAGCCAAACCAGATTGTTCAGCGATAGTGATCAAATATTCAGGGTTAATGTAACCATAAACAGGATGATTCCAACGTACCAATGCCTCACAACCTAATTGATTCGTTTGTTTATTGATAATCGGTTGATAGCATAAAAATAATTGCTCCTGACTCTCATTTCTAAGTAAAAGCTCGAGATCATCAATTAAGCTTTTTCTTTTACGATACTGTTTCTCTAAATCATCACTATAAAAAAAGATGGCAGAATTTGACTTAGCTTTCGCCAGATTGAGTGCTAAATCTGCATTATTAAGAATGCCTTTGCCTCTTTTTTGATAAGTATCGGATTCATAAGAAACATCCCAACTACAAGCAACGCCGATACTTACCGTCAAATGTTTATAACCATGAACCGTTGCTAACACCCGATTGACTTCTTTACGCACTCGATGAGCAAATTGAGCATAGTCGAGTGCCAAATTACCAATTAATAAACAAAATTCATCCGAAGCAAGGCGAATGACTTTCACATCACTATGGTTGGTAAGAGAAGATAAAAGGTGAGCGACCATCAAAAGTATTTTATCGCCCACCTCATAACCTAATGCATCATTGACTTCTTTAAAATTATCTATGTCTAACAAAAAAACCACATAACGTCTTTGTTTATGCTCTTTACGTTCAATTTTTCTTATCAGGTAATTGCGGTTATAAAGGCCTGTAAGACTATCTCGCCATGCTAAAAATTGTTGCTTTTGGGCATTTCTATATAATTGAAAGGCTAAGAAAGCAACAAAAGCGACCACTAAAAGTAAATTATAAGTGATAAGATTTTTGTTTCTTTCTAACTGCATAATATCCTGTAAAGAAGAAGCGCCGGTGAAGTTTTTGACCATAATATCCCTGATCCTAATTTGATAGGGTACTAATTGCTGATAAAACTCAGCCAGCTGATCACGATCCTCAGAAAATACCGCTTGCTCATAGCGTTTAATTAAATTAAACGCATCCATTACGGTCTGATAAGCGTTATGTAACTGCCTAATCTCTGCCGTTTCTTGTGAATAGAGAAAGGTTTGATATCGACTCCATAAAATATCGTATCGTAAAGTTAGATTATCCGAGTCTAAACTTGGCTGAATAAGAAACATTTCTAATTGATGTTGAAACTGGTTCGTTTCCGTTTGCAACTGAGCAAGAGACCAAGCAGACAGTTTTGCTTGTCGCGCAATATAATTATAATCATTATTAACTCGCAGTAATGTTGATAACGAGATAATAAAAACCATAAATATAAGACCAACAAAAACCACCAGCCGCTTGGTCATAAGCTACATCCGTCTAAGGTTGAAGTTCTATCGAAGCCACTTGCCAAACCATACGACTATGTAATACCTCATTATTCAATTCATTATGTTGGGTGAGAGGATAAATCACCCAGATAGGCCCTTTATCTCTAATGCTCATTGTCTGTTCATTTTGCATAACCGCAAAAATAGGGTTGTATTTGACGATGTCTTCATAAGGAATGACAGCCCAATAATCATTTAGTGCCGTGACCTTGATGTCAGCTTTAGGTTTATCCACTAACGCTAATAGATGACGAGATGACACCCCTCTAAAAGTCACTAATCCGTCGGTCCATGGCGTTTTAGTAATAACATTCATATCCGCTTTATCTATCATCTCTGACAACGTCCAGTGCTGAGTCTGTCCATTGTTCGTGAAAGCGAGCACGGTTCTATCACTGGCTAAAACACTGCCTGACATGATTAATGCGATAAGGCATAACCAACGGCTGAATTTAGAAATTGTGTTCATAACGGTTCCTTAGTCATGATTAAAAACTATTTTCATAAATTAAAGATAGCTCTAGGCTGTTTTTAGTGCAAAGCACACTTTGCTATTGACTGATTAAGTACGTTAAAATCATTCTTTGCATCCCAACCACTTGCAGTTGCCGATAGTAAGCAAGTTACCAGCAATCAGTCTGGACCCGACTACGTTTAGTTGCCGCTCTGCGTCTGCTGCGTTCCTTGAACGTCATCACTCACTAGGCGCAACAACTCTAGTCCCCTAGCTAACACTA
>SLFB01000058.1 GCA_007124475.1 Vibrio sp.
CCTTTGATTGCCAATGGCTTTCACGATAAAGCGCGCAGTAATGCTCTACTGAATGTCAAAAGCTTAGAAACCGCAGTGTTGGAAAGACAGACCAAGGTGCTCTCAACCTCATCGACCTGCTCTTTTACTCTGCAACAAGAGTATCCGCATGTGTTAGGCGTTGATAATAGCCAAGTGGTGGCAAGCATTGAGTATGTCACGCGTTTTCTACTCAAAGAGTTTATGAGTGGCAATGCGCCGAAGATGAAGCCGGTTAATCTCAAAGTGGTTTATCATACCCCTTGCCATTTAGAACGCAGTGGTAATGTTATCTTTACAATTGAACTTCTGAAAATGATCCCAGGTTTAGAGCTGGTGGTTTTAGATAGTGAGTGTTGTGGTTTAGCCGGTACTTATGGCTTTAAAGCGGAAAACTACGATGTGTCAATGAAGATCGGTTCACACCTGTTTGATTCCATCAACACGGCCAAGGCAGATTTCGCGGTCACCGACTGTGAAACCTGTAAATGGCAGATAGAAGAAAACACCACCGCCGAAAGCATTCACCCGATCACACTGCTGGCAATGGCGTTAGCCTAAAACAGGATAGCCAGCGTATTCACGTACACTGGCTATCAACAATGGCGCTCATTCACTGAACCCCAAAAGGGTTACCGTTACCTATAAGCAGCTATTGAGAGAGTGGCCGCTGCTGACAATGCTCAATGGCTTTTTCTAGCAATTGCAATGCGCTTTGCTCACAGGCTGGTAATTGGGCATCACTATGGCCTAAAGGCGTTACCCGTGAACCCCACTTAATATGGCCTGCACCCCAAGTTAAGCCGGCACCGAACGCGGCGAGTAACACATTATTATTCGGTTGAATCTTACCTTGTTCTAATGCTTCACACAGGGCAATCGGTACGGTAGCGGCTGATGTATTGCCGTATTTTTGAATATTGATAAACGCTTTATCTTGGCTGATCCCCGATAAATCACATAACGTTTGAATGATACGGATATTGGCTTGGTGTGGGATAACCACATCCACGTCCTGCTGCGCTAAACCACTGGTGGTTAATACTTGCGCCGCCGCTGCGCCCATCCCTTTAACCGCTCTTTTAAAGATCTCTTTGCCAATAAAATCAAACGCCCAATAACCATTATCTGCGGCAAAACGATCCATTGAGCTACCAAATTTCGGTACCGCTAAAATGTCACGTCCTTGGGCGTCACAGCCAATTTTGGCTTCTTGTAAACCGACTGCTTGCTCTGTCCGGCTTAACACTACGGCACCAGCACCATCACCAAATAAAACGGCGGTGTCACGCTTGGTCCAATCGATATAAAAAGACAGTCTTTCTGCACCAATGACTAAAGCATGTTGGTAGCGCCCCGCTTGCATCAAGCGAGTCGCGGTTTCTAAACTATAGATAAAACCAGTACAAGCAGCATTAAGATCAAAAGCTGCCGCGCTATCTATGGCTAAATTCTGCTGGATTTTTGAAGCAATATTAGGGATGAGCGAATCGGGTGAACAACTGGCGACAATAATTAAATCGATATCTTGCGCATCAATCCCGGCACAAGCTATCGCATGTTGAGCTGCCACGGTAGCCAAATCAGAGGTGTTCACGTGGCTAATACGACGAGATTCAATTCCTGTACGAGTGCGGATCCACTCGTCGTTAGTCTCTAAAAAGGTGCTTAAATCATCATTTGAGAGCGTGGCAGGTGGCAAACATTTACCCCAACCGGTAATTTCAGCATAATATTGAGTCATTATAATCCTGCTTTTCGTTGTTATGCTCTTGCTACTGGTGAGATCAAATAGCAAAGAAATAGGCATTTATTGTTTGGAATGTTCAGCACATTCACTTAACCAAACGGCTAGTATACGCTGATTTGCCTCATCGCGCTAAGCGCGGATTGGCAAAACAACACCATTATAAAGAGGAAAGCATGTCAACGTTCACCACTCGCTGCCCAGCTTGTCATGGGCTTAATCGTATCCCAACCGCCCGTGTGTCTGAAAGCCCACGCTGTGGAAAATGCCAAGCCGCTCTGCTTGATGGCGCACCGATTGAAGGAACAATCGATAACCTAGAAGCACTGTTAACCAGTGAACAACCGATCGTCATCGACTTTTGGGCACCTTGGTGTAATCCCTGTGTCGGTTTTGCCCCCATTTTTCAAGACGTAGCCATCGAACGTCAAGGGAAAGTGAGATTTATAAAAATCGACACGGAAGCTCAGCAGACGTTGGCAGAAAAATATCAGATTCGTAGCATTCCTACCTTGATGGTCTTTAAACAAGGCAAAAGAGTCGATGTTCTTAATGGCGCTTTACCAAAAAGTCAATTTGAACAATGGTTAAACCAAGCATTGACCAAATAAACTTTATCTAAAAATAAAAAGAAAAGTTGGTATTTTCCGCCGATTATGCCAACTTTATTATCTTTAATCATAGCTTATGATTTGATAAATTTATTTTATCGTCATGAGCATTATTTTTCGTTTTACCTTTCTATTTTTAAGTCCCATATTCGCCGCGAAAACCAATCTTAATCTTATTCGAGGCAATGACTATGGAGATGACCACTTCCCCAAACCATCGCATTTCAGTTCCCGTTATTGCACTTACACTTTATGCCATCGCATCAGGTTATTTAATGAGTGTTATCCCACTCATGTTGCCATATTATGGATTAGATCTTTCTTTAGCCAGTTGGCTAGCCAGTGTTTTTTATGCTGGTTTGTTACTGGGTGCGCTGTTTATGGAGCAGTTAGTCAATCGCTTTGGGCATCGTAATACCTTTATTGGCTGTCTATTAGTATTATTGACTTCTATCGTGATTTTGCCCGTTTTTACCAATAATCTAACTTGGCTGACTGCACGTTTTATCGCGGGCATTGCGGTGGCGGGTGTCTTCGTTGTGGTTGAGTCGTGGTTACTGCATGGTAATGAAAGTGGTCGCGCAAAACGGTTAGGTATTTATATGGTATCACTCTACGGTGGTACCGCGATGGGGCAACTGGGAATTGGTTACTTAGGCGTAAATGGCTTGATTCCATTTATCGCAATTGGCTCCTTATTGTGCTTCGCAACGGTGATTTTAATCTTTGGTCAATCTGATCAACCGTCTACCGAAGCAGGGCAAAGTCTGTCTTGGAAACAAGTGACCAAATTAAGCCATGCTGCCATCATTGGTTGTTTAGTTTCAGGGCTGATACTGGGCGCTATTTATGGCCTCATGCCAGTAGAGTTAACACAACGAGGCATTAGTCATTCAGAAATCGGCAGCTTAATGGCACTGATTATTCTGGGCGCAATGGTCGTTCAACCTATGGTTCCTTGGCTATCCAAACATCTGGGTAGAACCTTATTGATGGCTTTCTTTTGTTTATTAGGGGCTTCTGCAGCGGTATTACCATTGTTAGACAATAGCGTAACTTTGCTTGCGATCAGTTTATTTGTTCTAGGCATGGCGACGTTTGCTCTCTACCCCATTGCAATCACTTTAGGTTGTGACAAATTAGATGCCCACTATATTGTCTCAGCAACTCAAATCATGTTGTTTAGCTATAGCATTGGTTCTGTACTAGGGCCAGCTATTGCTGATTGGTTTATTCATACCAATCAAAGCTTATTGGGTTATCTATTTGTCACCTTATTAATAACATGTTTGTACATGTTATTTGCAAGCTTGAAAACGAAACGTCAATGGGTGGCTGGAGAGTAATCTACTGATACAAACTGAATTGAGTTCAAACAGAAAAACCAGTATCCTGCACAGCGCTAAGGGGTAATCGGCCATTCAAAGTCCATTGCCCCTTATGTTATTTCATCCCTAACCATCCTTTTTCGAGCACAACCTGATGAACCGTAAAAAGAAAATTAACCAAACATTGCAAAAACGCCTTAAAAAACAAAATGCCAAATTACATAACAGTAATAAACCGCGTTACATTTCTAAGGCAGAGCGAGCTAAATTAGCCGCAGAGCTCGATAATACGGATACCGTTATCAGCGCTACCAGTGCTGAGCATCAACCACATTCCGAGTCGCTATCAGAGTAATAGATCTTGCTCGATAGGGACAAATTGACTGGCAACATCAATAAGATTCTGCGCTGTCAGTCTCGGTACACCATAAACCTCAACCTTGACCTGAAAGCGCTGTTGAATACGTTCAACCAAAGGCTCAAAATCCCCATCACCGGAGACTAAAACCACCGTATCCACTTGTTGAGCTAACTCATAGGCATCAAGTGCGATTCCCACATCCCAATCTCCTTTTGCACTGCCATCACTACGTTGGATAAAAGGTTTCAACATCACCTCAAAACCAATACCTCGTAAAATATGATGGAATTGCCTTTGTTGCTGGTCTTTACTCGCAATAGCATAAGCATTGGCTTTGATCACATGGCGATTTTGCGTTGCTTGGGACCAAAACTGGTTATAATCAAAATGACGTCCATATCGCTCTCGGCAAGTGTAATAAACGTTTTGTACATCAATCAAAATGGCAATTTTTTCCATTTGTTCCATGGCTTCCTACTTAATGATGGCTGACTCAAATTCCAGTCTTGATCCTATCCTATTTAGGGGAATTGGTAACCCATTAACGACCTATCTCTGAACTCGTTGAAGGTGTCTTTAAATACGAATTACCAAACCACTAGCAAAAACCGCTAAATCTAACCAAAACCAACGAAACATTGCATAAGAATAAGCAACTATTCACTTATAATTTACTAGCATAAAAATTTATAAATTTGACTTTAAAACAAAATTATCGCTATTATCGACAGCGAAAAATGATTTGTACTCTAATCATTTATTTAACATTTGACGCATTCATCACTGGTCTAATTGTAGAAAAGTGACGAATGCGAAGCACTTTTTGAGTCATTTTATGGACAATAGTTTAAAAAAATACAGTATAGAAACAACCGATTATCATGTCGGTCGCGATAATGTGCAAAAGTGGGGATTTGATGTACATAATCCCGTTTTTGGTATTAGTGCCGGCTTAATTTTATTATTTCTGCTCTCAATTATTTGGCTCGGCCCTGAAGACGCTAAACTAACACTAGATACCCTTAAAAATGGCATTATCCAACAATTTGATGGCTATTTTATGTGGATCACTAATTTCTTCCTCCTTTTTGCTATGGGACTGATGGTTTCTCCGTTAGGTAAAATTCGTCTCGGAGGGAAAGAAGCCACACCGGATCATTCCAATATATCATGGCTCGCCATGCTTTTTGCTGCCGGTATGGGGATCGGATTATTATTTTGGAGCGTTGCAGAACCAACGGCTTATTACACTAATTGGTGGGGAACGCCGTTTAATGTCGAGGCCTATACGCCAGAAGCTAAATCCCTTGCTATGGGGGCGACTCTGTTTCATTGGGGCATCCACGGCTGGGCGATTTATGCCATTGTCGCTTTAGCACTCGCTTTTTTCTCTTTCAACAAAGGCTTACCACTTTCCATTAGGTCGGTGTTTTATCCTATCTTTGGTGATCGGGCTTGGGGATGGCTAGGACATATTATTGACATTATGGCGGTATTGGCGACTTTATTTGGTTTAGCCACATCATTAGGTCTAGGTGCTCAGCAAGCCACAAGTGGAATCAATTACATTTTCGGCACTCAAGGCGGCATAGGAATGCAATTTGGCGTAATTGTGTTGGTCACCTTCATTGCTATCATCTCTGTCACTCGAGGTATCAATGGCGGTGTCAAGGTCTTGAGTAACATCAATATGGCGGTTGCCCTCGCTTTACTCATTTTTATTGTCTGCGTTAGCTTGCAGACCGTAATAAAGTCCCTTCCAGCCACGTTTATGGCTTATATAACCAATATTCTCCCATTAAGTAATCCTCACGGTCGTGATGATGAAGTCTGGATGCATGGCTGGACAGTGTTCTACTGGGCTTGGTGGATCTCATGGTCACCATTTGTCGGTATGTTTATTGCGCGAGTATCGCGAGGTAGAACAGTACGTGAATTTATTCTCGCGGTCGTATTTATACCAACCCTGTTGATCATCATTTGGATGTCAGTTTTCGGTGGTATTGCCTTAGAGCAGGTTACTCAGCAGATCGGAGAATTAGGCGCTAATGGACTCACAGATATTTCGTTAACCTTATTCCATGTCTACGAACATTTACCGCTCGGTAGTGCTCTATCACTAATCTCGATCGTATTAATTTTGATATTTTTTATTACCTCGGCCGACTCTGGCTCTCTGGTCATTGATAGTATTACCGCTGGCGGGAAAATCGATGCACCGGTACTACAACGTATCTTCTGGGCGACCATCGGCGGTTCCATTGCTGCGGTGCTGCTCTGGGTCGGTGGTTCAGAAGCACTACAAGCGCTGCAATCAGGCGTAGTCGCGACGGCACTACCTTTCAGCTTTGTACTGCTTATTATGTGTATCAGCTTGATTAGAGGCTTACGTACCGAACAAGCACTTTATCGCTAATCGCTGTTTAGCCACGCATTTTAGCCAATAGCATTGATATGCTATTGGCTTTTTTATTGCTTGAGCTAGGGCTATATTGAAAAGGAACATTGATGATTGAAAGCGGCTATGGTTTGAACCCGAGTGGTTTGAACCCCAGTAACAGTTTGAGACCCTGTCACTCACCTCCGGTCGCTTAATCACTCGGAAGGGTTTAAGGCGAAATTGCTAAGATACGAAATTGCTAAGATACAAAAAAACCAGCATCTAGGCTGGTTACTTGTCATATGGAGGCGCGTCCCGGAGTCGAACCGAGGTTGACGGATTTGCAATCCGCTGCATGGCCACTCTGCCAACGCGCCATCTTTGATGGTTGATGATGTTATGATGGTGCCCCGGGCCGGACTTGAACCGGCACGACTCGAAAGTCGAGGGATTTTAAATCCCTTGTGTCTACCAATTTCACCACCAGGGCATCGCTAATGTTAGCTTGGTAACACCATCTGTCCTTTCAGGCTTTGCCCTGAGAACGAGGCGTACTTTACCTGATTGAGTATTGAGGTCAATAAAAAAATTCGATTTATCAATCAAGTGATCAATAAACACCCCAAAAGATGTCTTATTAGCCAGGAGCGACTAATAAACACTCAACTTGGAAAAATACGCCATTTGATTTCATGTAGAAAATAAAGTGACTCAGGTCATTACAACCTGACATTACCTATCCAAATAGCTGGCAATTGCCGGTAGGCGATAGTAAGTTCATCCTCATGAGCATAGATAGGCTATGTGATTGGACTGAAAGAACCTAGCCAACCCACTGTAGCTTCAACTAACACTGTAGCTTCAAATAGGAAAGAGATAGATGAAAAAACTCCTTGCAGGAATAGCTATTAATCGCACACCTGACAAGGAGTAAAAAACCATTAAATTGATGCTAGCCGATAAAACCGACTCATTTAGATTTAGAACCAGCTAGCAAAGAGACGTTTGATTCTATCTAACGTACGTTTAAACCAGCTGCCTTGCTCAACATTTTCTAATGCGATCAATTCAGCTTCACCAACCACACGATCATCCACTTGATAAATAACCTTACCGACTATTTCACCTTTGGCAATCGGAGCCTGTAATTCCTTACTTAGCTCGATAAGGCCCGTTAATTTGGGTAACTCGCCTTTAATCAAGGTTAAATAGGTCGTCTCAGCAACACCAACGGGAAGTTGATCTTGCTTACCCATCCACACTCTCGCTTGTTCAATCGCTTCGCCACCTTGATGAGGAGAAATGGTTTCAAAAAAGCGGAAACCGTAACTAAGTAATTGCTTACTGTCCGCTTCTCGGCTTCTCGCACTATTTGAACCCATAACTACCGAGATTAATCGCATATCACCACTGGTTGCCGAAGTGGTTAAACTAAATCCAGCACCGCTAGTGAACCCCGTCTTCATACCATCAACGTTCATACTACGATCGCGCAATAACCCATTACGGTTGTACTGCGTAATGCCATTATAGGTAAAAGAGGTTTCACTATAGAGTGGATAAATCTCTGGTAAGTCATGAATAATGGCGCGAGCCAACTGAGCAATATCATAAGGCGTACTGTAAAGGCCTGAGCTATCGAGTCCGTGAGGGTTAGTAAAAGCGGTGTTGGTAAGGCCAAGTGATACCGCCCATGAGTTCATTAGGTCAACAAAAGCACTTTCAGAGCCAGCAACATGTTCAGCAATGGCAACACTAGCATCGTTACCAGACTGAACGATGAGACCACGATACAAGTCCATCATGCTCACTTTCGTGCCCACTTCAATGAACATTTTTGATGAGTCAGGGAAGTTTCGAGCCCAGGCTCTTTCACTCACCACGACTTGATCTTGCGGAGTAATATTACCGCGCTTCATCTCTTGACCAGCAACATAAGAAGTCATGAGTTTAGTGAGGCTAGCTGGATTCAGTTTTTGATGAGCATTATGCTCAACAATCACTTTACCGGTATGATAATCCATTAATACATAACCTTTGGCAGACAACTGCGGAGGATTAGGTACCACGATAGGATTAGCATGACTTACTGGGGAAATTAAAGACAAGCAAGTCGCTGAAACAACCACTAGTGACTTGAAATTTTTCATAACTCGCATCCCAAAATTAAACAAAACATAATCGATCCCAAAACAACAAGTACTTGAAGGTAAGCAACTTTCAGTCCCTATAGAAAAAATCAGCTCGAAAGATAAACAGACCCTAGGTTCTATTGCCACCATCAATAGGAGTATGGCTAACTCCCTAGATTACCTTGTTTTTATCAATGTAAACTGACTCTAGTGTAAACGAACGTAACAATGCTTCCTACCCGAAATCTCTTTTCTCACCATAAAATCACTTAATATGCAGGAATAAATAAAAAAACCGAACTCATTAGCTCGGTTTTGTTTATTTATTGTTCGCCAACGGAGTCAGGTTTTATAACCCAAAAATTTACTCTTTGTGGCTCGCTGACCATACATAGAGCAGTTCTAATGCTATGGTTGCCGCGGCCAAAGCGGTAATCTCACTCTGATCGTAAGCTGGCGCAACTTCCACTACATCCATACCGACGAGGTTAATGCCTTTTAAGGCGCGGATAATTTTCAAAATTTTATCCATATTCAAACCACCGCACACGGGGGTTCCGGTACCTGGTGCAAACGCTGGATCCAAACAATCGATATCAAAGGTTAAATATACCGGTTTATCCGCGATTATGGTGCGGATTTGCTGCACAATCTCTTCCACCGACATATCATTCGCTTGCATGGCGTTGATAACATTAAACCCATGCCCTTCTTGCTTATACTCAGTACGAATACCCACTTGTACTGAGTGCTTAGGGGAAATTAATCCCTCTTTCGGTGCATGATAAAACATGGTTCCGTGATCATAAGCACTGCCATTGGCATAAGTATCCGTATGCGCATCAAAATGGATCAGTGCCATTTCACCAAATTGCTTAGCATGAGCACGTAAAATCGGCAAAGTCACAAAATGATCGCCACCGAGTGCGAGCAAGGTTTTGCCACTTTTGATGATTTCACCCGCCGCGGCTTCTAAACGATAGGTAAAATCTTCTGCATCACCGCTATC
>SLFB01000110.1 GCA_007124475.1 Vibrio sp.
ACATGTTCCGAAAAAATGCGTCAGCATCAATCACAAGGTGTAATTATCAATGTAGTTTGGCAAAACTCAGCCCGACATGCTGGAGTTGAAAGTACCAACTCGATTGTAGTCGGCCTAACCCAAAGCTGGGCAAATGAATTAACCCCATACAATATTCGTGTCGCTGGAGTTATTCCATTAGTCAATGATAATAATGAATCATTACATTGGGCACAAATCCAAGACGAACTGATTCGTAATACCGAATATATTGTCGCTAATGACTATTTTAGTGGCAGAGTGATTGCTGCATAAGTGTAATTAATAGCAACACTTGGCTTAAAATCCAAACTCAAGGTAGTCATCTAAGAAATCTTCCTGCTCTGCATCATATTGCGGTAAATCTCGTTCCGCTTTAAAGTCACGTCGCTGCAAATAAATTTCTCTCGTTAAAGCATAAGGATCGGGAGAACGATGTAGCATCCCCTCGTGTGAGACTAAGGCCGCTCGGCTCTCCATACCTTGTATTGCCCATTTACCTAGGCTAGCCCATATATTTAAATAAGCCAATGGCACATACCAGCCGTCTACTGTATCCGCTACTTCTCTAACCGTATAAGGACCATAGCCAGGGAGCATTAAATAAGGTCCATTACCAACGCCATAATAGCCAGCTACATCACCAAATTGCTTGTCATCGTGCTTATTAATGCCGGCTCTAGACGCGATATCTATCATACCTAGCAGTCCAAATGTTGAATTTATCCAAAACCGATTAAAATGGTCGACCGCTTTTTGCCCATTACCCATCAGGATGTTATTAATCATACTGGCTGGTTCTTCAATATTCGATAACACATTAGCCAAGCCATGCCTCATTGGTCGAGGAACATAATCAACATAAGCCAGTGAAACAGGCCTGGCGATATAAGGGTCTAAGTACTCATAATTGACTTTCCAGATAGCGCGATTAAAGTTTTCTAGTGGGTCACCTGGATAAACTGGCTGGTCAGGGTCAGAAACGGAGCTACAACCTATTAGAAGAAAAAAAAGCCAGCCCATTAGCAAAAGACGCAAAATTTTAATCGTCATGTTATTATCCTATTAGAGAGTCGTTTGCTCTTATAAATAGCAATATCAAAACATTATCATTCATGGTGAAAATAATTCGCCATAAAGAAAAAATTCATTTCAAAAAGCAATGCTACCGTGATCATATCAAGATTGAAACGATAAAAGGGATTAAGAATGGTCTGGTCGTCTAAAAGCACAAAAAGGAAGCCCTTACTTCCTTTTTCTCTGTGCTAGAGATTGTAAATTGGTTTTTTTATCTGTTGCTAAGGGCCTAGAAAACTTCTCATCGGGATTACTACTTAATGGAGGTATTGATTCTTGCCCTGCTAACTTTTTTTGTAAGGACAACATCAGTTCAGCCTCAGCTTTGGGTAGCTCGCATTCCTCTATCAACTCTTCAATATCAGCTCCCAACTTAACCATTTTACTAGCACGGCTATATAATCGGCCATCTGAATCAACATTTTCTAACTGTTTAATGCGCTCATTTAAGTGAGTAATAAGCTCTTGCTGGTTAGTCACTTTTTGTCCTAAGCCTATCGCTGCAGAACGTACTTCAATGAGCTGCTTAGACGTTTTTTGTAATTCTTTTTCAAATTGCCGACAACGCTTACTAAGCTCATTGTTATGGCGAGAAAATGAGCGCTTAAGCAACCAAAGAGCCAACAGATAAACAGCGCAAATGGCTGCTCCTGCCGCTAAAAGGACAGCAGAAGGAGCTAGAAGTAAGAAATCGTTCATTAAAGATGAGCCATTTCATCCCACTCTTCTTCTGATAATAGTTTATTAAGATCCACTAGAATCAGTAACTTACCATCTCGATTACTTACACCTTGGATAAATTTAGAGCTTTCTTCTGTTCCAACGCTTGGAGTGGTATCAATTTCAGAAGAGCGTAAGTAAACCACCTCAGCAACACTGTCTACTAAAATACCTATCACCTGTCGCTCAGACTCAATGACAATAATACGGGTATTATCCGTTATCTCGCCTGGCATCAAACCAAAACGTGAACGTGTATCAATAACCGTCACTACATTACCACGTAGATTAATAATACCTAATACGTAATCTGGTGCACCCGGTACAGGGGCAATTTCGGTGTAACGTAGTACCTCACGCACCTGCATAACATTGATGCCGTAAGTCTCTTCTTCTAATTGAAACGTTACCCACTGAAGCACTGCATCGTTTGACTGCTCTTTTCTCACTTCTACTTCAGACATACTTTTTCCTCTTTAAGTCGTTGCCGACAAATATGCATTAATTATCGAGTGCTTGAACATCTAAACCTGCATTAAGCATAGCAATTAATGCATTAACGTGAATTAAAGCACACATTTTTTCTTTAACCATTCCAGCAAGCCAAGGTCTTTTACCAACATGTTCTCGCCAACGCACCTTGCTGCCATTTAACCATTCGGTTCCCATTAGTTTAGTACAAGCTAAACCCCATGAGCTATTATCTAACATCACAATATATTGATAACTTTTTTTATAATCATCATCGCTAAGCTTATCAGCCATGACCCATTTTGCCGTATCGACGACATCAAGTTGACTATCTCGATTCGTCTGCAAACCTAAATACCAAGCAGGACGCCCAATTAAATGGTTTAAGGTTTGTTGTTGATGAATCCCACCTAGTTCATCTAACGGTACGGCAAAAGTAACTCCGTTAACATCAAAATAGAGTACTTGAAAATCATTATCTCGAATAGGACACTGCCATTGAGTCTCTTGACTGATGCTGGTTGTCTGTTGCTCAATCGCTATATCTTCTTCAGTGACTGGCAGAGCGTCTTCAGCAACCTCCTCAATTTTTAAAGCTTGCTCATCAATAAGTGTCTCAGGGGTTAAAACCTCATTGACTTGATCTGTTTCAACTATCGTTGATTCAATATCCCAACTTTGGATTTCTTCAACTTGCGCCGTAGCTATATTTTCAGCGATTTGTATCGTGTTGCTTTCCATCACTGCTTCTAACTCAAGCTCGGCAACCGGGTTGCTATTTTCTAGCTGACTGAGTAAACGCTCAACATCATCTAAGTTGGGCAGCTCTGGCTCAAGTACCTTAGGCTCAACAACAAAGCTTGGTTTCTGCACAGCTGGTTGTGGTTCAAGCGCACGCTCTAACTCAAATTCAGAGTCAGTACTGGCTTGAACCGGTGCTGATTCATCATCAAGCAGAGCCGTGAAATAATCATCAAGAGCTTGCTCACTAGACAACTGAGAATTATTCATCGATAGCCAGCCTCTCTAAGAAAAGCAATAACTGCTTATACGCAAAGACACCTCGACTACTCTCTGCAAAATGCGAAGCCGGAAGCCGCTTTAAGCTTGCATCACGAAACTTAGTATCGATAGGCACTGCCGAAGTCCAAACATGTTCAGGATAATCTTTTTTTAATTGAGTGAGTGTCTGAAGTGATGCTCGAGTCCGTTTATCATACATAGTCGGAACAATCGTCAATTTAAATTCACGGTTACGTGATTTTTGCATGATAGATAAAGTACGAATCATCCGTTCTAAGCCTTTCATGGCTAAGAATTCCGTTTGTACTGGAATTAAAATCCTATCACTGGCCGCTAATGCATTAACCATCATCACCCCTAAAATAGGAGGGCAATCGATAAGAACATAGTCATAACGCTGTCGTAGAGTGAGTAGAGAGCGCTTCAGTATCAACCCCATCCCACTTCGATTCCCCATCACTCTATCCAAGGTCGCAAGAGACATATGAGCTGGTATTATGTCCAAGTTTTCAATGTCAGTGTTTATGATTAATGGCTCAACAGTTTGCTCGGTAAAATCCGTTAACTGAAAAAGATCAAATAAACTTGATGGAACAGAATCAGAGTCATAACCAAGATAGGTGGTTAATGACGCATGAGGGTCAGTATCTACCAGTAGTACTCGTTTTCCTTGCTGAGTGAGAAGGCCAGCTAGGGTAATAGTCGTTGTTGTCTTACCTACTCCACCTTTTTGGTTAGCCACACTCCAAACAATCATTAGCCTTTCCTTAATTCAAGCCAACTTCAACAAGCATTCGCTCAGCAATGCGATCGAGCGGCAACTCTTCCGATGAAATGCCGGCTTTAGTTACCGCCTGTGGCATACCATAAACAACACAAGTTTCTTCATCCTGCGCCCAAATAGTAGAGCCTGAAGATTTAAGCATTCTTGCTCCTTCACGGCCATCTGCTCCCATGCCGGTTAAGACCATAGATAATACTTTATCACCAAAAATCTTTGCAGCTGAACCGAAGGTAACATCCACGCAAGGCTTGTAGTTCATGCGCTCACCACCATCAATAATTCGCAGTTTTGCAGCACCGGGACGACCATCTATCATCATTTGTTTCCCCCCTGGAGCTAAGTATGCAACACCGGGGCGCAAGGTATCACCGTCTTCAGCCTCCTTAACTTGTAGCTTGCATAAGGAATTTAAGCGGCTTGCAAAAGCCCCAGTGAAAGTTGCAGGCATATGTTGAATAAGAATGATCGGGTGAGGATAATTTGCCGGCAACTTGGTTAAAATTTTCTGCAATGCAACAGGTCCTCCGGTGGAGGTACCAATAGCTGTCAATTGATATTTTTTACCTGTTGCTTTAAAACGAGAGGCTGAAGATCCGGATACTTTAGGTTGTCGCGATAAGTTGGTTGCTGAAGATGGCTCAGTTGTAGAACTAAGCCTAGTAGCAGACGCTGTCGTTTTTGGTGCTGCTCTGCGCATGAAACTTCGTTTAGCAGCGATCTGTATTACTCGCTGCTGTAGTAATACTACAGCTTCATCTCGATTACGGGCTATATCTTCAAATTTTTTCGGCAGAAAATCCAACGCACCAGCATCTAAAGCATCTAAAGTTGCTTTTGCACCATCGTGTGTTAGTGATGAAAACATTAAGATCGGCGTTGGATTACTGGCCATAATCTCACGAACAGCGCTAATACCATCTAGCACTGGCATTTCAATATCCATCGTAATGACATCAGGCTTTAAGCGAGCCGCTTTCTCAATCGCCTCTTTACCATTAATTGCAACATCAATAACTTCTAAACGTGATTCAGCATTAATAATCTCACTTACTCGGCGTCGAAAAAAACTTGAATCATCAACGACTAAGACTCTAATCGGCATAAGTATCCTTAATTTTAATGCGACAAATAGCCGCTAAATCCGCGAGGCTGCCGCATAATTTTTTAGTAAATCAGATACATCGAGTATCAAAGCAATATGACCATCACTAGTAATTGTTGCACCTGACATACCAGGAGTACCTTGTAGTAGTTTATCTAATGGCTTGATCACGACCTCTTCTTGACCAATCAAGGTATCAACAACAAGACCCACTCGCTGATTACCGATTTGGACAATGACAACATGTCCATGTCCTTGACGCGGCTCTACCTTTCCAGCCTGTGGTACTAACCAGTTTTGTAAATAAAATAAAGGAATGGATTTTTCACGTACAATAATAGTCAGCTGACCATCAACTATATTGGTTTTACTTAAATCTAAATGGAATATTTCATTGACGCTCGCTAACGGTAAAGCAAATGGATGTTTCGCTATTCCTACCATTAGGGTCGGTAAAATCGCTAAGGTCAGTGGTACCTTGATGATGATCTTGGTTCCTTTACCAAGTTCAGAATCAATATCAATCGAACCATTAAGTGTATTAATTGCTGTTTTCACCACATCCATCCCAACGCCTCGGCCTGAAATATCAGAAATTTTCTCTTTACTAGAGAAGCCGGGCATGAAAATGAGGTTAAAACACTCTTTATTGGTTAGACGAGAAGCGGCATCTTCGTCCATCATGCCGCGTTTTACTGCTATCCCTCGCAGTTTATCGGGATCCATACCACCACCGTCATCAACGATAGCGAGTTCAATATGATCACCTTCTTGTGAAGCAGATAAAATCACTTTACCGGTACGTGGTTTTCCAGCAGCCACCCTTGTATCGGGCATTTCAATACCATGGTCAACCGAATTACGCACCAAGTGAATAAGTGGATCGGCTAAAGCCTCTACCAGGTTTTTATCTAGGTCGGTTTCTTCACCCTTTAATTCCAATACAATATCTTTCTTAAGGGTTCTGGCAAGGTCACGAACGACGCGAGGGAAACGACCAAATACTTTCTTAATCGGCTGCATGCGGGTTTTCATTACCGCGCCTTGTAAGTCGGCAGTTACTACGTCTAAATTAGAAACCGCTTTCGACATTTCCTCGTCGTTACTGTTTAAACCTAAGCTGAGTAATCGGTTACGAACTAAAACTAACTCACCAACCATGTTCATTATGGTATCTAAGGTAGAGGTATCAACCCTAACTGATGCTTCAACCTGTGGTTTCTTAGCGCTGCTTGGCGCAGCAGCTGCAACCTCAGCCTTAGGCTTACTGACGGCTGTATTCGATGCAGCAGCGGAAGGCGCACTCTTCACTGCAGCCGCAGTAGGCTTGGCTTCTTGCGGCTTTGTCGATGGCACGTTAGCTGGTGCTGAAGTCGATTTAGCTTGATTGGAAGCTGGTGAGGGATTCGCTGAAGCTGGTCGGGTTGCCATTTCAAGCTCTTCAACTGATGGGCCCTTACCATTACCATGTAAATCATCAAGTAGGCGCTCAAACTCCTCATCAGTCATAAGATCGCTGCTAGCGTTATCTTGAGAAGAGGGAGCTTTAGACGAGGTAGAAGAGTCGTTAACTTTTTTATCATCAACTAGAGCGCTGTCTTTATCAGCTAATGACGGGCTTTTGCCTTTTCCATGCAGTTCATCAAGTAGTTTTTCAAATTCATCATCAGTGATATCACCAGATGGTTGTTCTGTCCCTGATGTAGAGGCTGGAGCTACTGGTTTATCAGCGCTAACTGTAGACGTCGGTTTTTTTCCTTTACCATGTAACTCATCAAGTAAACTTTCAAATTCATCATCAGTAATTTCATCAATAGAATTAGCGTCGATATGAGTTTGTGCAGGTGTTTCTTCTATTTTATTAGTAAGCTCAGCATTCTGCTCCTGCACGCTCTCTTCATTATCTAGTGGCTGTGGGGCATCAGCAGTCACTGGCTGATCTGTTTCAGGCTCATCTTCAGATTCAGGTTTACAAAGATCATGCAACTCTTGTATTAACACTGAATCAGCCGCTACTAATGGCTCATGATTCTGCACTGCTTGAAATTGCTCATTTACTGTATCTAATGCCCGAAGCATGATATCCATCAAACGGGCATTAACGCTACGTTGACCATTTCGTAAAAAGTCAAATACGTTTTCAGCACCATGGCAAGTTTCAACTAATTCAGTTAAAGAAAGAAAACCGGCTCCACCTTTTACCGTGTGAAAACCACGAAATATAGCATTAAGAAGGTCTCGGTCGTCTGGGTTATTTTCTAGTTCAACTAGCTGCTCAGAAAGCAATTCGAGAATTTCACCGGCTTCAACCAGAAAGTCTTGAAGAATGTCATCATCTAAATCGTAGCTCATACTTTACCCCTAAAATCCAAGACTCGACAATAAATCATCGACATCGTCTTGCGATGAAACCGCATCCGAACGCTCATGAGGATTAATAATTGGCCCCTCAGCTTGACACGATGCTTTTTCAACTGGTTCTGATTGTTGTAATTTATCTTTACCAAATGCAGTTAGAATATCTACCAACCTGCCTTCTACTTCGTTGACCAAGGTAATTACTCTGCGAATAATTTGCCCTGTTAAATCTTGAAAATCCTGAGCCATCAAAATTTCAGTTAGTTGCCCACGAAGCTCACTACTATCGCCTTCAATTTGTGAGAGAAGATTATCAATACGATGACACAAGGCCTTAAACTCGCTAAGCTCGATTTTCCCGCGCATTAAATCGTTCCACTGAGGTCGAACAAGTAGTAAGCTCTCATGCAAAGAATCTGCGATCGGCAAACAACGGTCTACAGCGTCCATTGTTTTGTTGGCTGCGACTTCTGTCTTGTCTATAACATAGTGCAGCCGATCACGAGCATCTGGAATTTCATCATTAGCAATTTGACTCATTCGCTCATCAATCTGAAACTGGCGTAAAGAATCATGTAGATCACGAGTTAACACGCCAATTTCCTGTAGCATCGGATTACCTTCAGCTTCATACACCTTTTGGACTAGCGTGTTTGCTTCTTCTTGCTGTCCATTTTCTAAAAGCTGTACGAGTTCTTTTGCCTGTTCTAATGAAATCATCCTATTTTTGCCTTGCTTGCATAATGAGAACTTCCAACTGTCAGCCGATAATATTGCATCGAATAAGTAGCAACTGCGTACTGTTTAAGCCACATCGATATTTTGATTCGCCTCAGTTAAATTATAGGCGGTCAAAAATCTTATCTAGCTTTTCTTTTAGTGTAGCGGCAGTAAAAGGTTTTACGATGTACCCATTAACTCCAGCTTGAGCAGCCTCAATAATTTGCTCTCTTTTAGCTTCAGCTGTAATCATCAGTACTGGCAAATGCTTTAACTCCTCGTCTGCACGTATGTTTTTTAGCAGATCGATACCTTGCATACCGGGCATATTCCAATCCGTTACAACAAAGTCAAACCCACCTTTTTTTAACATTGGCAACGCCGTTAAGCCATCATCTGCCTCTTGAGTATTATTAAAACCTAAATCACGAAGTAGATTCTTTACAATTCGGCGCATTGTTGAAAAGTCGTCAACAATAAGGATCTTCATATTTTTATTCAAAATTGCCTCCACTGAGTTCAAATTCAGTGATATTTAGTCATTTTGTGTCCAAGTACTCAATTTCGTTCTTAGACGTTGCATAGATTGGCTAAGTATTTGGCTTACGCGGGATTCACTAACACCAATTACTTCACCGATTTCTTTTAAGTTTAACTCTTCATCATAATAGAGTGAAAGTACCAAAGCTTCACGCTCCGGAAGTGATTTTATTGACTCAACCAATGCTTTACGAAATAACTCATCAGCTACGCCCTGAAAAGGAGAGTTGTCCTCGCCATCCTCCAAAGGAGAGATAGCATCGTCTGAAACGCCCAAATCATCCATACCAATAATTCTAGAACAACTAATATCGGTTAACACAGTATGATATTGGTCAATAGACATACCTAAATGGCGAGCAACCTCTATATCACTAGGATCTCTACATAACTCACTTTCAAGTGTAGCAATTGCCTGGTTTATTTCACGATTATGTTTATGAACGGAACGGGGAACCCAGTCTCCACGTCGAATATCGTCAAGCATTGCACCTCGGATACGAATACCTGCATAAGTTTCGAAGCTTGCTCCTTTACTACCATCATAGTTTTTTTGAGCTTCAAGCAATCCTATCATTCCTGATTGCATTAAATCTTCAATAAGTACATTAGGAGGTAAACGTCCGATTAAATGATGAGCAATACGCTTGACCAATACAGCATATTGTTCCAGAAAAAGCTTCTGGCTAGTCATACT
>SLFB01000014.1 GCA_007124475.1 Vibrio sp.
ATGGGCGGACTCGCTTTACTACGTAATATCAAACAGCATTGGCCCAATATCCCCGTATTACTAATGACCGCTTATGCCAATATTGAAGATGCGGTTGCCGCGATGAAAGAAGGTGCCATTGATTATATGGCGAAGCCTTTCGCTCCTGAAGTATTATTAAACATGGTTAGTCGCTACGCACCTGTTCGTGCTGATGACTATGGCGATGCTGTTGTTGCTGATGAAAAAAGTCTAAAGTTATTAAACCTAGCTGAAAAAGTAGCCAAAACCGATGCTAATGTGCTGGTGTTGGGGCCAAGTGGTTCAGGTAAAGAAGTGATGTCACGTTATATTCACAACGCTTCGCCACGTAAAGAGGGTCCCTTTATTGCGATTAATTGTGCAGCGATTCCTGATAATATGCTCGAGGCGACCTTATTTGGTTATGAGAAAGGTGCTTTTACTGGCGCAGTGCAAGCTTGCCCTGGTAAGTTTGAACAAGCACAGGGCGGAACGATTTTATTAGATGAAATCAGTGAAATGGATCTTAGCTTGCAGGCTAAATTACTGCGGGTGTTACAAGAACGAGAAGTTGAGCGTTTAGGAAGCCGTAAAAGTATTCAGCTTGATGTTCGCGTTTTAGCAACCAGTAACCGTGATTTAAAATCTTATGTAACAGAAAACAAATTTCGTGAAGATTTGTATTATCGATTAAATGTTTTTCCAATCACTTGGCCTGCATTATGTGAACGTAAAGGTGATATTGCGCCGCTAGCGACTTATCTCGTCGGGCGGCATTGCCAAAAACTCGGCTTG
This sequence comes from Vibrio sp., assembly GCA_007124475.1. Classification (GTDB taxonomy): domain Bacteria; phylum Pseudomonadota; class Gammaproteobacteria; order Enterobacterales; family Vibrionaceae; genus Vibrio. The sequence goes on from SLFB01000014.1 coordinate 796, forward strand.
CCAGTCCCTGAGGTGTCAAGTCAGGCGATGAATAAGCTTTTCCATTATCCTTGGCCGGGAAACGTGCGTGAGTTAGATAATGTTATTCAGAGAGCGTTAATTTTAAGTGATCAGAAAGACATTCAAGCCGAACATATTCTATTGGAAGGTTTTGATTGGCATGATGCTTCTAGCTTACAAGAGAAAGTTGAGCAACAAACAATGACTCATAGTGAAGATAATATTTCTGAAGCAAAATTAATGAACTCAGAAGATTATGTTTCATCAGGCTTGGGTGATGAATTACGCGATCAAGAATTTGCCATTATTATGGAAACCTTGGTTGAATGTCAGGGGCGTCGTAAGGAAATGGCTCAAAAATTAGGCATTAGCCCAAGAACTTTACGCTATAAATTAGCTAAAATGCGCGATGCTGGGATCGATATTCCTGGTTAAACACGAGATATGACGTGGCATATTAATTGCTTTTTTACTCAATAAGTAACAGTAGTCAAAAGATTGGCATTTGAGGTGGTTATGAAGTTAGACGGCTTACACAATGAAATGCAAACAATGATGGTTGAAGCCAAAAATCGCCGTCCTGCTGCTACAGGTCAAAAAGTTGGCGCTGAGTTTGGGCAAATGCTTCAACAAGCCATCAATACGGTCAACGGGCTGCAACAGACTTCCAGCGATCTACAAACACGTTTTGATCGTGGTGATGATGGGGTGTCTTTAGCGGATGTAATGATTGCTCGTAACAAATCGAGCGTGGCATTTGATGCAACGATTCAGGTACGCAATAAGTTAGTGGATGCGTATAAAGAGTTGATGAATATGCCAGTGTAACCATAGGACATAGCTGTGGCTGAAGAAAAACAAACCACTGACCTCGCTATTGCCGGCTCTGGCGGAGAGCAAGCGCTTTCGACCAATATGGCGATAGACGAAGGACTACAGAATCCAGATTTAGACGAAAAAAGCACATCTAAATTTGATTTTGCTATGGGCGATCTTGATCTTATTCGACAAATCGTACTGGTATTATCAATTTCTATTTGCGTGTCTTTAATTGTGATGTTGTTTTTCTGGGTCAAAGAGCCAGAAATGCGGCCTTTAGGTGCTTTTGATACAGAAGAGTTGATACCAGTATTAGATTATTTAGATCAACAGAAACAGAATTATCGACTAGATGGCAATACTATTTTAGTCCCTAGCAAAGACTTTAATAGTATTCGGCTTAATATGGTACGCTCTGGCTTACATCAAACACGTAATCAAGGTGATGAGATCTTATTGCAGGACATGGGGTTTGGTGTCTCACAGCGTTTGGAGCAAGAACGCTTAAAGTTAAGTCGTGAGCGTCAATTAGCCAAAGCCATAGAAGAAATGCGCCAAGTTAACCGGGCTAGAGTTTTGCTAGCTTTACCCCAGCAAAGTGTTTTTGTTCGTCATAATCAAGAAGCCTCAGCCTCGGTATCACTAACTTTACGTACTGGTATGAACCTCAAACAAGAAGAGGTCGATTCGATTGTTGATATGGTTGCTAGTGCAGTACCAGGTATGCGTCCGACACGTGTTACGGTGACCGACCAACACGGGCGCTTACTCAGTTCTGGTTCACAAGATCCGATAGCGACCGCTCGCCGCAAAGAGCAGGAGCTTGAACGTCGCCAAGAAGAAAATCTGCGTAATAAAATCGATTCAGTGTTAATTCCGATCCTTGGGTTAGGGAATTATACTGCGCAAGTTGACATTGAGTTAGATTTTAGCGCAGTGGAGCAAACTCGGAAACGATTTGATCCTAATACGCCTGCAACGCGCAGTGAATATACGCTAGAAGATTATAACAATGGCAATATTGTGGCTGGGATTCCAGGGGCTTTAAGTAACCAGCCTCCCGCTGATGCCTCAATTCCGCAAGATGTCGCACAGATGAAAGACGGTTCATTATTAGGTCGCGGCTCAGTACACCGTGAAGCGACTCGCAATTTTGAATTAGACACGACGATAAGCCATGAACGTAGACAAACGGGAGTGATTAATCGACAGACCGTAGCGGTTGCAATCAAAAATCGCGCAGTGACAGATCCGGCAACAGGAGAAGTGACTTATGTACCGCTGAATGATAATGAACTGAATACAATTCGCTCTATTTTGATTGGTACAGTAGGCTTTAATGAAGCGCGTGGAGACTTACTTAAAGTCCTTAGTGTCGAATTTGCTAAACCTGAGCTTGATCCTCTTGTCGATATACCCATTTGGGAAAATCCACACTTTAATGATTGGGTACGTTGGTTAGCCAGTGCGTTAGTGATTATTGTCATTGTTTTAGTCCTGGTTCGTCCGGCGATGAAAAAACTGCTCAACCCTGCGGTTGATGATGATGAACAACTTTACGGTCCTGATGGCTTACCGATTGGCGCAGATGGTGAAACCAGCTTGATTGGTAGTGATATTGAAGGGGGAGACTTATTTGAATTTGGGTCAGGAATTGATTTGCCGAATCTACATAAGGATGAGGATGTACTAAAAGCTGTACGTGCTCTTGTGGCTAATGAACCTGAGCTAGCGGCTCAAGTTGTCAAGAATTGGATGCAAAATGCCTGATGATGAAATGAACCCTGGAGAAGGGGAAGGAATTGACATCTCGACTATTCCTGGTGAAGAGAGAGCGGCTATTTTACTTTTGAGTCTCAATGAAGATGATGCCGCTGGTATTATCCGTCATTTAGAACCTAAGCAAGTGCAACGTGTTGGCAGTGCGATGGCTAAGGCGAAAGATCTTAGTCAAGATAAGGTAAGTGTCGTTCATCGTGCTTTTTTAGAAGATATTCAGAAATACACCAACATAGGTATGGGTAGCGAAGACTTTATGCGCAATGCCTTAATTGCAGCATTAGGTGAAGATAAAGCGAATAATCTTGTCGATCAAATACTATTGGGAACAGGATCAAAAGGATTAGACTCCTTGAAATGGATGGATCCAAGACAAGTGGCAACCATCATTGTTAATGAGCATCCACAAATTCAAACTATTGTTTTATCTTATTTAGAACCGGATCAATCAGCGGAGATTCTGGCGCAATTTTCCGAGCGAGACCGACTGGATTTATTGATGCGTATTGCTAATCTCGAAGAAGTTCAGCCATCTGCATTAGCGGAGTTGAATGAAATTATGGAGAAGCAGTTCGCAGGTCAAGCAGGTGCGCAAGCCGCGAAAATTGGTGGCTTAAAAGCGGCTGCGGATATTATGAACTATCTCGATAACAGTATCGAAAGTATCGCGATGGAGCAAATGCGTGAGCAGGATGAAGACTTAGCAACCCAAATAGAAGATTTGATGTTTGTGTTTGAAAACTTAGTCGAAGTTGATGATCAAGGCATTCAAAAGTTACTTCGCGATGTGCCGCAAGACATACTGCAGAAAGCATTGAAAGGGGCTGATGATTCTCTACGAGAAAAAATATTTAAGAATATGTCCAAACGTGCTGCTGAACTATTGAAAGATGATTTAGAAGCGATGGCACCGATTAAAGTTTCCGATGTTGAAGCAGCTCAGAAAGAAATCCTGGCGATTGCGCGTAAGATGGCTGATAACGGTGAGCTAATGCTTTCTGGTGGCGCAGATGAATTCTTATAAGGCACTTTATATGAAAATGAAAGTAGATGATTTTTCTGTTGCTGGGCTGGTTATATTGGATGAACGCAAGATATGATATTTCGGTGATTTTCCTTTTCTTAACTAGGGCATATGATGGCAGAACAAAGAAAGCGAGGATTCATTCGCCTCGGTGATGATCAAAATATCGAAGCCGCCAAAAAATGGGGTCTACCTGACTATGGTGCAGAGCAAAATAAAAAAGCCAAAGCGACGGCGCTAAATTATGACCCCGCATGGATGCCAAGCTTTGATGAGCCCGAGCCGGAAGTTCCTCAAGCTCTAACCGAAGAAGAAATTGAATTACTTAAGCGTGCTGCATATCAAGAAGGCCTTGAACAAGGCAAAGCAGAAGGCTATCAACAAGGTTTTGAGTTAGGTAAGCAAGGCGGGTATGAAACCGGGCATCAAGAGGGACTGCAATCGGGTAAGAATGAAGGCCTAGAAGCAGGGCAACAAGTTATTACTGAGCAAGTGCATAGCTTAGTTGCTATAGCCGATCAATTTTCTCAGCCTTTACAGCTTATGAATTCGCAAGTGGAAAAACAGTTAGTTGATATGGTATTAACGTTGGTGAAACAAGTTGTTCATGTTGAGGTACAAACAAACCCACAGGTAATTTTAGATACCATCAAAGAGTCGGTCGAAGCGTTACCTATCGCGAGCCATTCGATTCATCTCAAACTTCATCCTGAAGATTATGCACTAGTCACACAAACTTATGGAGAGGTTGAACTTGAGTCACGACCATGGACTCTAAGCAGTGAGCCTGCGCTTAGTCGCGGAGATGTGTTAATTGAGGCTGGTGAATCGAGTGTTAACTATCGTATGGAAGAGCGTATACGCAGCGTTTTGCAGCGCTTTTGTGGCGCTAACCGCCATCAGGGGCAAGACTAATGCAATTACTGGCTGAACGACTCGCTCAATATCAAACTCAGGGGTTATCGACTCGGCCAGTTGCCTCAGGTAAGTTAGTTCGTGTAGTAGGGTTGACTTTAGAAGCGACTGGCTGCCGTGCCCCAATTGGCAGTTTGTGTAAAGTGGATACTATGTCTGGCGAAATGGAAGCCGAGGTTGTTGGTTTTTCTGGCGATAATTTATACTTAATGCCCAGTGAGCAAGTTAACGGCATTTTGCCTGGTGCCAAAGTGACGCCTTTAACGGAAGAAACCGGATTGGCTGTTGGCATGGAGTTACTGGGGCGCGTCATTGATGGTGTCGGAAACCCCTTAGACGGCTTAGGCCCTATTTATACTGAGCAACAAACGACATTTAGTGCCCAACCGATAAACCCCTTACAACGTAAACCCATATCAGAGCCACTTGATGTCGGTATCAAAGCGATTAACGGCCTATTAACCGTTGGTAAAGGCCAGCGAATTGGTTTATTTGCCGGCTCAGGTGTTGGTAAATCAGTTACTCTGGGGATGATGACGAGAGGGACCACGGCGCAAGTTGTCGTGGTTGGCTTAATTGGTGAACGGGGACGAGAAGTCAAAGAGTTTATTGATGATATTTTGGGTATAGATGGACGCCAGCGTGCCGTAGTCGTAGCTGCGCCAGCGGATTCATCTCCTTTAATGCGTTTAAAAGGTTGTCAAACTGCGTTAGCCATTGCTGAATACTTTCGAGATCAAGGTTTAGATGTCTTATTGTTAATGGATTCTTTAACTCGTTTTGCTCAGGCACAGCGGGAAATTGCCTTGTCAGTGGGTGAGCCGCCAGCGACCAAAGGTTATCCGCCGTCAGTATTTGCCAAATTGCCAGCATTGGTGGAGCGTGCCGGTAACGGCGGACCTAACCAAGGTTCGATTACCGCTTTTTTTACTGTCTTAACGGAGGGGGATGATTTACAAGACCCTATTGCAGATGCTTCACGAGCTATTTTAGATGGCCATATAGTTTTATCTCGAGAAATGGCTGATGCTGGGCATTACCCCGCAATTGATGTTGAAAAATCGGTAAGCCGCGTTATGCCACAAATCACCACTGATGAGCATATGTTAATGTCAAGAGCTGTTCGACAAGTACTCTCAGTATGCCGTAAAAATCAAGACTTAGTTTCTATTGGTGCTTATAAGCCGGGAACCGATCAAGCAATAGATAGTGCCTTTACCTTAAAACCTAGGTTAGATCAGTATCTTCAGCAGACTATGAAAGAGACGGTACCTTATGATATGTGCATTAGTATGTTAAAAAATGTACTAAGTATGGAGTCGTAAGATAATGGATAACGCTTTACAGTTTTTGTTAGACCAAACCCAAGAAAAAGAAAGCCAAGCCTTCATGGCCCTGAGCAAAGCTCGCAATGAGCTGGATGGTTATTATCAGCAACTAAAACAAATAGAGCAATATCGGTTGGATTATTGTCAACAGCTTGTTGAGCGAGGTCAGGCTGGATTATCAGCAAGCCAATACGGCCATTTAAACCGCTTTTTGACCCAATTAGATGAGACTTTAGCCAAGCAGCGGGATGCGGAAGGGCACTTTAAACAGCAAGTAGAAAATAGTCAGCAGCATTGGATGCAAATACGTCAGCAGCGGCGCTCTTATGAGTGGTTGATAGATAAAAAATATCAAGAGCAGCAGCGAGAGCTAGAGCGGCAAGACCAAAAGTTAATGGACGAGTTTGCAACGCTCAACTTTAATCGTGCGCTGCTTAATGACAAAATAGCTAAAAATAGTAAGGGGCGTTAAGAGCCTGTAATTTAAATCATTAAGTAAATAACCCCTTTATACTTAAAGTTGCACTGATGTTGGTGATGCTCATCGACTTCCAATCTTATAAGTTTGCCCCTGCTGATGGGCAACCCCATGGCCGCTTACCTGCAGCCCAACTTGTTAAGGTATATACTTTCATCATTACCCCATACAACTTAAGTATTTGGCTTAGTTTTTGCATCGTTAATTGCAGGATCAATCCGTCTTATGCTACCTATGACTATTCAATCACAAGTGGCCTTATGATTCAGTATCAATGCGAGCGATGTGCTTATGAATATCAACCTAACCTCTTCAGTCAATAATATTAACAGTTCCTCTGCAAGCAAAGATCTCGTTATTGGAGCTGACGGTGAGTCGGTCTCTGAACAGTCCGATGGCTTTTTCGATAAGCTCAGTTCATTACTGTTTAGTGGTCAACGGCAAGCTTTAGCTCAGGGAGAGGATAGCTCCGCGGATTCAGCTGTGGATTCAGCTACGGATATTGACGCTGCTATAGAGCCTAACAGTGAGCAAGCTAGTGTAGAAAATACCGATGAGAATGATGCTAAGCCGTCAGTGAGTGGTGTACAAGCTAACGCTAGCATCGCAGCCGAGTCGTTAAGCACTTTATCTTCAGCAGAAGAGGCAGCTGAGATGGATGTAAAACCCTTATCACATCAGCGAAGTACTGAGCAAGTCATGCATGATGGTGAGGATATGCTGGAGCGCTTACATCAAGCAAATCAGACATTATCTGCTTATCATGGCAAATCCTTGCCTCAAGACCTATCCACGGATGAAAGTGAGAAAATTAACTCGCTGATGATTGGAGCTGAACTCGAATCTAGCTATCCATTAAACCAAGCTTCGAGTCAAGTACAATCACCCTTAAATACGCCTTCGAATGGAGTACATTCAGTAGCGGCTGATCGTTATCAAGCCGATAACGTTTCTGATAATGGCATGCCATTTATTAGTAAAGAGCAAGCAACCGTCACAGCTGTGTCAGTTGATCAGGATGACTTATCGAAAAGCACGAATCTTGCCCAAACTGATCCAGAAAATGAGATTATCGGTCAGCATTCTGGGGTAATGGATAAAACATCGACGATTGATCCAAATCTAGTTGTTGCTTCAGGTAGTGGCCATGTTGCAATGAATGCTTTACTTGATGAAAATCAAGTGGTTGATAACTCAGAGGGTAAGGTCCCTAAAAAACTTGCAGCTAACATTTCTTCTGCATTAACCTCAGCTCCGATGGGGCCTCCATCTTCTAGTCTAGGGTCAACGAGCAACGCTTTATCTAGTAGTAGTAACGATATGCCACCTATTGATGTAAGGGCGTTATCACATCGAGTGGCAGGGCAAGAATTTGCCCAATCTCCGGCATTAGATAATTTAGGTTTGAAAACTGCGCTAGCCGGTTCAATGGTATTGACAGGGAAGGAGTCGGTTGCTTTAGGGCAAGCAACCGATGAAGCTTCGTTAGCTCAGCAAATAGCCTCTACGGCAGTGCAGTCAGGGACGAATTTATCATCCCCTTTGCGTAATGAGCTGACATCGATTCAAGCTCAGCCGTTACCTTTAATGACACATAAAGGTATGGTAGCGGAGGAAATGTCAGAGCGAATTCAAATGATGATGTCGAAAAACCTGAAAAACATCGATATCAGATTGGATCCTCCAGAGCTTGGACGTATGCAAATAAGGATGAATTTACACTCTGAGGGTGCAAGCGTTCAATTTACGGTAACGAATCATCAAGCAAGGGAAGCACTAGAGGGAGCAATGCCCCGCTTGAGGGAAATGCTTGCCCAACAAGGTATTCAGCTAGCAGATTCATCGGTTCAGCAACAAAGTTCCGGCCAACAACAAGGCTACGCTTTTGAACAGCACTCCCAGGGTAAAGGAAATAAAGAAGGAGAGGAGCTTGTTGATGGAAGTTTAGATAATAATGCTAAACTTGATATAAATTTAACAGCAAAGCGTGATGGAATCAGTTATTACGCATAGACTCACACAAACAAAACTATCCAGAGGATGTTATGGCTGCAGACGAAAATGGGCAAGATGCACCGAAAAGTAAAAAAAAGCTGCTGATCATTATTATTGCGGCTGTTGTTCTGTTAATTGGTGGTGGGGGAGCGGCATTTTTTTTAATGGGTTCAAATAGTGATGCTGATACTAGTGAAAGGCCTGCACGACGAGCCGCAGCAGCACCTATTTCTTATGTTAATATTACTCAACCCTTTGTTTTTAATGTTAGTGGCGACACACGTGGACGTATGGTACAAGTTAAGGTGCAGCTTATGGTTCGTGGTCCTGACA
>SLFB01000182.1 GCA_007124475.1 Vibrio sp.
CAATAACAAAGCGAGTCATTTCATTATCAATCGAAGCCGCCAGAATAGCGGGGATAAACATATCCGCAAAACCAACCACGATAGTTTGCGAAGCTTGAACCGCCTCAGGAACTCCTAAAAACTCCAAATAGGGGACAAAAGGCTGACCAAGAATAGTAAATACAGAGGTATATTCGGCAATAATCAATGCTACCGTTCCTAAACCCATCACAACAGGCAAAACACCAAAAACCATATCAATGGCGTTTCGACCGCCTTCAGCAAACACAGATTTTGCTGATTTCACTTTTGCCGCTTTTTCTAGTGCCAGCGACATACCCCAAGAAAAGGCGCTGTGTTGAGTTGGGATGGCATCGGCATTTTTCTCTGGTTTCGTCCCATCAATAAATACATCTTTCTTTAAACTTAATGGCGGTAAACGAGGAATAATAATAGCTGCAACAAAACCAGCTAAACAAATAGCGGCATAAAAAGGTAAGAATAAGTGTTCAAGATTCACTTGAGCCAATACCACTAAGCTAAAAGTGATCGAAACTGCGGAGAAGGTCGTTCCGACAACCGCCGCTTCTCTTTGAGTATAAAATTTATTTTCATATTGCTTACTGGTGAGCAAGATACCAACGCTACCATCCCCTAGCCACGAGGCGGTACAATCAATAGCACTACGACCGGGAAGATTGAAAATTGGACGCATAACGCGACTTAATAGGGCTCCCATTAGCTCTAATAGACCGAAGTTTAATAGCAGCGGAAGTAATAGCCCAGCAAAGATGAACACAGAAAATAGAGTAGGAAGTAAGCCTTCTAAAACTAGCCCACCAGTGTTTTCTTCCCAAATAGCTTCTGGCCCAATTTTAAAATACGTCATTAAAATTGCCGCGCCACCAATAACGCGCACGCTTAACCATAACCAGCTAGGATTGAATAAATTGTTAAGAAAAGGGGAGTTAATTATTGTACGTGGCTGTAAAAGTTTCGTCGCGACAGAAGCCAGCGCCATAAAAGCAACGATGAGGGTAATCATCGGTACTAAATAATCACCAAATAAGGCTTGGGTAGATTTCGCCAACACCGCGACTGGTATGGTAAGTCCTCCGTTGTAATAAACGGGAGCCATAAATAAAAACACACCGACTAATGATGGGATGAGAAACATCCAGAGACTGGCTACAGGAAGTGTTTTTTCCTGTGCAGGCAGAGTTTGAGAGTTATCTTGCATGACTTATCCTATTTGATGATTATACCTTCCTACTTGAAGTCATAGCTCGGTTGGCTACGTTTGTTCACCTTAATCATATTAATGATGGCTAGTGATGACATTGGCTCCATTGGCTATCGAGCAACAACAGTAAGGAGTTTAGGTATAGTAAAAACTTGGCTGAATATTAATTCATTAAATAAATCTATTTAATCATTGTGTGCAGATTAACTATTTTGCGGCCCCAGCGCAACACTATTCATCTTTATGGGTTAATTATTCATTTGTTTTCTTCTGGCAAATAGGCAATACACCGCCTTTTGTTTCTTTATTGTTTCACTGGTTAACAATTCGTTAAACAAAAATGAGTGCTTTTTGTGATTTGGCTTACAAATTCAGTCAATGAGATCGGCTTAATGGTTCTTGTCATTCACTTGCCGCCTATCTGAAACTTCAAGTTGTTTGGGTATAGCGAAGAATAAGCTCACGCGATGGCAAGTGCAAAGTAGCAAAGGGGGCGGGTTGAACATCAAGCCATTAACGTGATAGAAGGCAGCGACAAACGCTGTCCGAGAGCGTCGGTGAAAAGCGCTTTACCCTTTGCTGAGAAGTGCCTAGCTTAGAAGGCTAGGCAACAAATTTTTGGCTTCGATTAAAACGCTTTGATTTTGAATGAAATCTAACTGCTAAAAGCCAACAGACCCTAATTAGTGATTAGACTGAGAGGTCTTTAGAGCGCATAAACTTGCGCTTAGTGCACTTGAGAACTGGTCATGAAGATTCTCTTCGCCAATCATAGTAGTTATCCCTGCACGTTTTAGTTTCTGTGTCACTCGCGAGTTAGCACCGGCGATAAGAACGACGACCTCCTTGCGATGGAAGCGTTGGATCATCGCTTCTAGTGCTTGTAAGGCGGTAATATCCATAAACGGTACCCATTTTAAGCGAATGATCAATATTTTGGGATGGTCTTGAATATTGCTCATGACTTGCTCGAAGTTTTCGGCGGCCGCAAAGAAAAAAGGACCTTCCAAAGCGTAAACCGCAATCTCTTTTGGTAATTGAGACAAACCTTGTTCGGCCAATTCTTGGCTTAAATCTGGTGAGCTACTGGCTTTGATTTCAACACTGGACGCCATGCGTTTGACAAAGTGCAGAGTGGCAATGATCACCCCAATATTGACGGCAACGACAAGATCGGCAAATACAGTGAGTGCGAACGTGATCAGTAAAATTACCACATCTGCCCGTGGTGCTCGTTTCATTAACCGAATAAAGTGTGGGGCTTCACTCATATTCCAAGCGACCACAAATAAAATCGCACTTAACGTTGCTAAAGGAATATTAACGGCTAATGGTGCTAAAACTAATAAAATGACGACTAAAGTAAGTGCATGGACGATGCCAGATAATGGACTGTTACCGCCATTACGCACATTAGTTGCTGTTCGCGCTATTGCTCCAGTGGCAGCAATACCGCCAAATAATGGAGCGACAATATTAGCTAAGCCTTGCCCAACCAGTTCTTGATTAGAGTCATGCTTAGTACCTGTCATTCCATCAGCGACAACGGCAGATAACAAGGACTCTATAGCGCCAAGCATGGCAATAGCAAAAGCTGGCCCGATAAGAGACAGCATTTGACTCAAGGTGATACTCGGCATAGCAAACTCAGGTAAACCTTGCGGGATACCACCAAAAGCTGAACCTATTGTACGAACGCCATCAAAACCTATGGTGTATTGCAAAATAGTGACAACGACTAGCGCTAACAGCGGTCCCGGTACTTTGTGTAATTTAGGGATTTTGGGACCGAAGATAACGAGCCCCAGTGAGAATAAAGCCAATAGTGTCGTGGTGAGATCGAGCTTAGGTAACGCATAGAATAATGTAATGAGTTTTTGGTGAAAGTGTTCACCGCTGATGGGGGGTAAACCAAAAAACTCTTGCCATTGACCGACCCAAATGATGACACCGATACCACTGGTGAATCCGACGATCACGGGATGAGGAATGTAGCGGATAATACTGCCCAGCTTACTGATACCAAGCACCAGCAAGATAACACCAGCCATCATAGTTGCTACTTGTAAGCCAGTGATTCCATGTTGAGCGACAATACTGGCTAAAATAACAATAAAGGCCCCTGTCGGACCGGCAATCTGTACTCTTGAACCACCAAAAATTGACACAATCAAGCCAGCAATGATGGCGGTATAAATTCCTTGCTCCGGTTTTACGCCTGAAGCAATGGCAAATGCCATCGCTAAAGGTAAGGCGACAACGCCAACGATGACGCCCGCACTGATATTTTTTAACCATTGGTTAGGTTTGAGCAAATTAGCTTTATAAGCATCATAAATGGCAAACATAGACAATCACCTTAAAAAATAGAGGGATATTGACGGCGTGGATTCTACGCCTATTTATTGGTCCTTGCCAGTTAGAGTTATTGCTCTATTAGTTGCTCTATTAGTTGTTCATTAGTTGTTCATTAGTTGAAGCAATATCGATTTTCGCTTTATCTCTTTTGTATTTGACGCTGTAGGGGAGGCTAGGTTCGTTCGTCCCAATCACATAGTCTATCTTTGCTCATGGGAACTATGAGAGTCATCCGTGGCTCTCACCACAGGTCAGCCTACGGCTGTTCAAATTTGTTCCAGACAAATTTGTCATTCACTTGCCGCCTATCTGAAACTCCAAGTTGTTTGAATATCTCTGTTATTCACAGTTTTTCACAGTCTATGGAGGATAAAATTGATCGCATTGCTATAAGTCGCTGGCGGTTAAGAAATCTTAGATTGATGGATAGTGGTTGAGGATGTATGCAAGCCTGCTTATAATCGTGAGGGTTGGTTAAAATTGATACAATTATAGAAATGGAGTTTATAATGATTAATAAGCGTTTTTTTAAAACTAAAAATGAAGTTGAAGTCACTTTTGAACTTGAAGCTCCTCAGCATGCTGAGCGAGTGGATATTGTTGCTGATTTTTTGGACTGGCAACCTCAGGCGATGAAAAAGTCACCAAAATCGAATGTGTATAAGTTCAAAACTCGTTTGCCAAAAGATGCTGAATTTCAATTTCGGTATCGTCTCGATGAACAACATTGGATAAATGATGCTAATGCAGATCACTATGTGGCAAATGAGTTTGGTGAAGATAACGGATTGGTGAGAACTTATCAGTAACCTTAACACCTTTCACTAATCCAAGTTATTTGGGAATAGAGCATCATTCATCGTTCAGTCGATTGATACCGGTGTACCTACTTATCCCTAGGGTCTGTTTATCTTTCGAGCTACTTTAAGCTGCTGGGGTGTTGGCTACGTTCCTTCACCCCAATCACATCGTCTCTTTATGCTCATAGGGATGAACCCACTTACTGCTTACCGATAACGCCAAGTTGTTTGGGTATAAGCATTCAGTGTGAGTTATAAACTTGCATCTTCACCAAGATAATTTATATTTTAATCATTATCTTTACGTAAATAACCGTACTTTTACTGATTATTTACTACTCAATAGGTGACATTTCTGTGAGAAACCCTTACTCTTTTGTCTCTTTTAACGGTAACAATGGGTTAAATTGTGCTACACAAGTCTCTTTTTTTGCGTTTTTCTGCTTTATCTCAAGCTAAGAAAGTCTCTGTTATCGGTTTACCTTTGCTTACGCTGGCAGCCGTCTATTCTTCGATCCATTCCGGCTCTTATTCTAAAAAAATCACATTTTCATTTCCTGAATCACAGTTTGTTGAGCAGTTAGTGGCCGATGCTCATGAAGTTAAAACCCCTTATCCAAATTATGAATATGTGATTAAACCGGGTGACAACTTAAGTACCATCTTTAATCAGCTTGGTTTTCGATACCAAGAACTGATGAAAATTATGGAAACGGATTTAAACTTTCTAGCACTTGATACCCTCCGTCCGGGGAATACGTTACGGTTTTGGCGTGACCCAGAAAGTGCACATTTAGCAAAAATGGAGTTAGAATTTAACCTCGTAAAGCGCGCCGTGTATTCACGACTTGCCGATGGTAGCTATGAGTTTAACGAGGTTGAGATTCCGGGGCGCTGGCGAGAAATGGCGTTAATTGGCGACATACAAGGCAGCTTTTCGCAATCGGCTAATCGTTTGGGGTTAAGTAGTACACAGATTGAAAATATCGTCGCTTTGTTGCGTGAAAAAATAAATTTTTCACGTGATTTACGTGCCGGTGATCGTTTTGAAGTGGTGCTTTCTCGTCAGTATGTGGCAGATAAGTTCACCGGTAATAGTGAGATCCAAGCGATCAAACTCTATAACCGCGGGAATGAGATTACCGCTTATTTACATAAAGATGGTCAATATTACGATAGGGACGGTCAAAGTTTACAGCGTGCTTTCCAACGTTATCCAACCACGAGCCGTTGGAGAATGTCATCTGGGTTTGATGCCAACCGTCGCCATCCAGTGACCGGACGGGTAACCCCGCATAATGGTACTGATTTTGCTACACCAGTAGGAACTCCGATTGTTGCCACTGGCGATGGTGTTGTGGTGATGACTCGTAATCATCCTTATGCAGGCAAGTACATTACCATTCGCCATGATAATACCTATATGACTCGTTATCTGCATCTAAGCCGAATCTTAGTTCAGCAAGGGCAACGGGTATCTCGAGGGCAACGAATTGGTTTATCTGGTGCCACAGGCCGAGTGACTGGGCCACATATTCATTATGAATTAATCGTTAGAGGACGTCCGGTGGATCCAATGACGGCCAATATTCCAATGGCAACGTCAGTACCAAAGCAAGAAATGGATGATTTTATAGCGCGACGTAATCAACTGGATGGTTTGTTGCTGCAGCAAGAAAGCCGCATTGCTGCTAATCGTCCTGCGGCGCGTAATGATGACTAATCACAGCTAGGTTCTTTCTAGTAACTCTCGATACTTTGTTTGGTATCGAGAGTTTTTCCTTTCTATTGCCATCTATTCACGCTAGTCCGTCATTGGTGAAAGACTAATCTGTTGTTTGTTTTTTCTTGATAAGTTGGATCATGGCATCTGGTGTATGCGGTTTGGCAAAATAATAGCCTTGTATGTTATGGCACCCCATAGCGTACAGTTTATCTAATTCTTGTTTGTGCTCAACACCCTCTGCCACCAGTTTAACATTGAGCTGTTTCGCTAACTGAATGATCAAACTAACTACGTGTTCAGAGGTTTGATTCAGTAATAAATTACGAATAAATGTTGCGTCAATCTTTATACAGTCAATCGGATAGCTATGAATATAATTAAGGCTTGAGTAGCCAGTGCCAAAGTCATCAAGGGCAATCTTAAAGCCAAGGCTGCGCAGTTCGGCTAGCCGATCAGAAATCTCCATTGTTTTACTAAGTAAACTGGTCTCAGTGATTTCAATAATAAATTCGTCCGGTTGGAAGCCAAAACTGGCGATAGTATGAGATAAAAAATGTAAGTAGCGCTGCGAATGAGTAAGCTCATAGGCCGAGCAATTGATGTTAAAAATAACCTTGTCATCGAGTGCGGTTTCAACGGTCTGTTTTGCTTCACATGCTAATGCTACGATCCTTTCACTCAATGCAATAATTAACCCTGATTGCTCAGCAAGCCGGATAAACTCTAGCGCTGGGATCGAGCCTAATAGAGGATGCTGCCAGCGGGTTAATACTTCAAAGTTGCGCCAGCTTGGTTGCTCCCGATGGATAATGGGTTGAATCTCTATATATATCTGTGACCATGTTTCGATGGGATTTTGTAATTCTTGGCGTAACGCATGAATTATTTTGTTTTGTCGAGAATAGAAATGACTTAAATGTCGGTTATAGCAACGAATTTGGTGTTCTTTAGACTGTTTACAGTCTTTGAGTGCTAAGCTGGCATTGAGAATTAACTGTTCGGTAGTGATGGGTTCTACGGATTTTTGCGCAAGTCCAACATTTAAACGAATGGTGATATGGTGAGTATGATCAGTATAGCCTCGATTGATGTTATCCAGAATTAACTGACAGATTTTGAGTGGATCACTGGAAAAGGTGATAAAAGCAAATTCATCGCCAGCGACTCTAAACACTTGATTGGATTTGTTGATAAATTTAAAAATGCTATTGGCAACAAATTTGATGACTTGGTCACCCATGTAATGGCCATAAAGATCATTGACTGACTTGAAGTTTTCTATGTCTAGATATACCAAGTTAAAGGGTAAACTTTCACTATCAATTAATGTGTCCAGTTGTTCTACCAAACAGTTGCGGCTGGATAAGCCAGTTAAGCTGTCATGGGATATTTCGTAATCCATTTGCTGCACTAAGTGGTTAAATTGAAACGTGAGCAATTGGTTTAACCACTTTTGGCTAATCACTTTAGCAACGGTAATATGCAAATCAATGGTGTGTTTTTGATTGGGGATATGTCCGTGAAAACGAGAGAGTAAGATCGCGAGGATATCGCTATCCTTATTTAAAATAGGCACCGCTAAATACACATTATTATGCTTATTATCAATCTGGGGTTGAGATTGATGATGGTTGGCATGTTGGTAGATAGCGTAAGGTTGCTCGGCTTGTACTAGCCGTTGGTCTAAAAGGTCTTTAAGAGGATAACCAAGATTCAGATCAACCAGCGACTCTCCTGCTGCCGTAATGACCTTGCCCTTATAAAGAGAGCGATCGATTTCAATAATATTGGTGCTGTAACTACCCAGTAGCCTATGAAGTGACTGGGTCGCCATCTGATAGCATACCAGCCCCTCTAGAGAGAGTAGCTGCTGAATAATGTTCAGATCGGTTTTATTAGCCAATGCGTTACTGATCGTTGCCATTGTTGTACCACTTATTATTTGTCTGAGTGGAATAGGGCTTTGTTATGTTAATATGTGGTTCTATCTACTCAGTGTCGTGCTATTTATAGTGAATAATAGATTGTCTCAATACTTGTGTGCCAGCGATGCTTTTATTGAGTTAAGTTATAAATAATACTTATTAAACAAATGGTTACCTATTTAGGCTTGGGTCCTATTCACTAGCTATCTCTTCCTTCATCGTTGACGATAGCGCAACGTTAGCTGTGCGCGTGCGATAAGCTTTAATAGATAAACTATGGATGACAATCATCCATTTTACCAATATCCCTTGGCTGTTTTTAATCTCTAGCATCCCTCTCTCGTACAGAGATAAAGTAAGCTATTGGTAAGCCAAATCATTTTTTGATGAAAAATTAGGAATTTTTATGCAACAAAGTCAATTTGAGTCCATTGTGAAGCATCTTTGTCAATTTTCGACCTTACCTGAGGTTCTCGCTGAGCTGAAAAAGTCAGAGGAACCTGAAATCGTTGCAGCGGCCATGGCATTGACAGGCCAATTTGCTATCGCTGAGGTAGAGAATGAGCAACGTATCTATCATGTGACGAGTGAAATGGACGAGCAGGGAGAAGATCAGGAATTTGTTGAGCATGTCATGAATGAAGGTGAAAATGTAATTAAGTTTATTGCATGGTTTTTTGAATCTCAATTTGAAGTCAAATGCAAAGATACGTATCAAGCTGCGGGAAAAACCTATCAGCAACCCAAACGCTAATAGTAAAATTACTACATAAAAGTGTGACTTAGGTCTTGTTTAATCGTTTTTTGGTGTTATTATTATCTGGTCTTGTAATTTAATTACATATCAACCAGTGGGAAAGCGCAATGGGTAACGATTTCGGTAATGCTTATATTGGCCAAATGCTTGCTAAGCAAATGATGCATGAAGCTTTGTATGGTAAGCCACAGCCTAAGAAAAAGTCTTTTGTAAAAAGCTTATGGAAGAAGTTCAGCAAGTAACTGGACATCAAGAATATTAAAAGCCCTGAGTCTCAACAACTCAGGGCTTTGCTTATTTTTTAGCGAGAGATATGACATTATTGATGGGCTCGTTATGTGATGGATACACATTTGGATTTTCTGCCAGCCAGGTTTGTAAGGCATCAAAGCCACCGATATATTGTCCATCTAGCCAGATTTGCGGCACGGTAACTGGGGTTTTGTCGCCTATGATGGCTTTTACTTCAGGGATCATG
>SLFB01000065.1 GCA_007124475.1 Vibrio sp.
ACAGCAACGTCAATCGAACAAGTGGAAACCCTCTATAAAGAATTGGGCGATATTGAAATCGTGCGTATGGTTCTCTAATCTGATTTAGCATTCTATCTCAGCGACTGAAAAATCAGCGCTAAAGGTAGGTTCTTGGGGAACAATACTAGATTTTTTTAAAGATTATTGAATTTTTTTAAAGCAGCCTCGGCTGCTTTTTTTTATTTTTCATCAAGTTAAATTTGCCGTAAAAAATTTGAGGTTAAAAAGTTGCCAAGATGAGTAGTTGAAAAGGCTCAAGAAGTTTATAATGAAAAAACTTTATATATCACTGATGGACATCAATAATGACTAACCCACTGGTTATCAGACGATTGGGCCGACAAGATTATTTACCCGTATGGCAAGCCATGCATCAGTTTACCGACCAACGTGACGAACAGACGGCTGATGAAGTGTGGTTAGTAGAGCACAATCCGGTATTTACCCAAGGCCAAGCTGGTAAAGCTGAGCACCTGCTCAATCCTGGTAATATTCCCATCGTGCAAAGTGATCGTGGTGGGCAAGTGACGTATCATGGTCCAGGTCAGTTAGTGGTCTATGTATTGATCAATCTAAGACGAAAAAAGCTCGGTGTTCGTGAATTGGTCAATCATATTGAACAATTAGTGATAAATACTTTACACGCTTATGGCATTGATTCTGCTGCACGTCCTGATGCCCCTGGTGTCTACGTCAATAGCAAAAAAATATGTTCACTAGGCTTACGCATTCGTAGAGGCTGTTCATTTCATGGGCTAGCGCTAAACGTCAATATGGATCTGTCCCCTTTTCTACGCATTAACCCTTGCGGTTATCAAGGAATGGAGATGGTACAAGTTAGCGATTTAGGCGGTCCAGATAACTTACCCGAAGTTGAGCAGCAAATGATCCAAGAGCTTGTCCGTTTATTCGGTTATCAACAAGTCGAATTTAGCACTGAAGCACCTTTCATAGGTAAAATAGCATGAGCAAACCAATTCAAATGGAAAAAGGCGTTAAATATCGCGACGCTGACAAAATGGCACTGATTCCGGTAAAAAACATGCCGGTTGAACAAAAAGAAGTGCTCCGTAAACCATCGTGGATGAAGATCAAACTTCCCGCTGATAGCCAGCGCATTCAAGAAATTAAAGCAGCCATGCGCAAAAATAATCTTCACTCTGTTTGTGAAGAAGCTTCTTGCCCTAACCTCGCCGAATGCTTTAATCACGGTACAGCTACCTTTATGATTCTTGGTGCCATTTGTACCCGTCGCTGCCCCTTTTGCGATGTTGCTCATGGTCGTCCAAACGCCGTTGACCAAGCTGAGCCAAAGAAATTGGCTGAGACGATACGTGATATGAAACTCAAATATGTGGTTATCACTTCTGTGGATCGCGATGATTTGCGTGATGGTGGTGCTGAGCATTTTGCTAACTGTAACCGTGAAATTCGCGCACTTAGCCCAGGGATCCGTATCGAAACCCTAGTACCCGATTTTCGCGGTCGAATGGATATAGCCTTAGAAAAACTGAAAGATAACCCACCAGATGTCCTTAACCATAACTTAGAAACCGCGCCGCGCTTGTATCGTAAAGCTCGTCCTGGCGCAAACTACAAATGGTCACTTGAACTGCTGCGTAAATTTAAAGAGCAGCATCCTGATGTCCCCACTAAGTCAGGACTGATGATGGGCCTAGGTGAAACCAAAGAAGAGATTATTGAGGTTTTAAAAGATCTCAGAGCTCATGGCGTCACAATGCTAACCCTAGGACAATACTTAGCGCCGAGTCGCCACCACTTACCCGTTGAGCGTTACGTGCCGCCTGAAGAATTTGATGAGCTGAAAGAGATTGCTTTAGAGCTTGGTTTTACCCATGCTGCCTGTGGCCCATTTGTCCGCTCATCTTATCATGCGGATTTGCAGGCTAAGGGATTAGAAGTCAAATAACGCTAGCAAATCTATCCGGTTATCAGCATATAACTAGGCTCAACATGAATATTTAATGATTGATGTCGAGCCTATAAGCCACGCTCATGAATGATTGCGTTATAAAAAAATGGCCCGCTTAGCGGGCCATTTTTCTACTGTGGCAAAATGTTAAGCGTAAACCGGTAGACGCTGACAAATCGCTAACACTTTCTGTTTAGTGGCTTCAATCACCGCTGAATCATTCATATTATCCAAAACATCGCACATCCAGTTTGCTAAATCTTTCGCGTCTTGCTCAGTAAAACCACGGCGGGTAATAGCAGGGGTACCAATACGAATACCTGAAGTAACAAATGGGCTACGAGGATCATTAGGGACTGAGTTTTTGTTTACTGTGATATTAGCAGCGCCTAATGCGGCATCCGCTTCTTTCCCTGTAATCCCTTTATCGATCAGATCCACCAAGAACAAGTGATTCTCGGTACTGTTAGAAACAATTTTGTAACCACGCTCTTGGAATTGAGCTACCATCGCTTTCGCATTTTGTACTACGCGAGCTTGATATTCTTTAAACTCTGGCTCCATCGCTTCTTTGAACGCCACTGCTTTTGCCGCAATAACATGCATTAATGGGCCACCCTGACCACCTGGGAAGACTGCTGAATTCAGCTTTTTGTACATCTCTTCGCCCGCATTAGACAGGATAAGACCACCACGTGGGCCAGCGAGCGTTTTATGTGTTGTGGTGGTCACAACATGTGCATAAGGCATTGGGGTCGGATACACACCTGCCGCAATAAGACCCGCAACATGCGCCATATCAACAAACAGATAAGCATCCACTTTATCGGCAATCTCACGCATCCGCTTCCAATCAACAATTTGCGAATACGCCGAGAAACCGCCGATAATCATCTTAGGTTTATGCTCAACGGCAAGAGCTTCCATTTCTTCGTAATTGATCTTACCGCTTTCATCAATGCCGTATGGGATAACATTATAATGTTTACCAGAAAAGTTCACTGGTGAGCCATGAGTTAAATGACCGCCATGTGCTAGGCTCATACCTAATACCGTATCACCTGGATTCAGTAACGCCATATAAACAGCACTGTTGGCTTGAGAACCTGAGTGAGGCTGAACGTTAGCGTATTCACAGCCAAATAGCTGACAAGCACGGTCAATTGCGAGAGCTTCAGCTTTATCGACGTATTCACAACCGCCGTAATAACGTTTACCTGGGTAGCCTTCGGCGTATTTATTGGTTAGCTGAGACCCTTGTGCTTCCATAACCCGTGGGCTAGTGTAGTTTTCCGAAGCGATAAGCTCGATGTGTTCTTCTTGACGAAGCGTTTCTTCTTGGATTGCTGCGAATAGCTCCGCATCGTAATCAGCGATATTCATATCACGCTTAAGCATCTGTATCTCCTGACTCAGATTTATCTGAAATTAGCTATCCCAAACGATTTAGCATCACTTGGGTTATAAAACCACACAATGACCCAACGCAAACGTTTTCGTCACTCTAACGGCGCGTATTTTACCTAATTTACCGCAACTCATAAAGGGTAAATTACATAAAAAATTATGCAGTTTTCTCATCATCACTAGCAATAAAATTACTCTTAACGTAAACCTATCGCTATAGGTGTCAATTTCGCGCTTTACAGCCTGTAAAACGCCGATGACATAGATCTACCTTAATTTGCTTGGCTATGCTACCGAAAATAACCACTTTTCATTACTATAGCGCGCATCAATTTTCCTACCCCATACTAATTGACGTTACAGCGAGGCAAAGATTTAAGAGTATTACCACTATACCCAAACCACTTGAAGTTGCAGGTAGGCGGCAAGTGAGCGACAAATTTGTCTGGAACAAATTTGAACAGCCGTAGGCTGGCCTGTGGTGAGAGCCACGGATGGCTCTCATACTCCCCATGAGCATAGGCAAACTATGTGATTGGGGTGAACGAACGTAGCCAACACCGCTGCAGCTTCAAGTAGGAAGGGTATATCGCGAATGATCAGCAATGATAGCCAAAGGTCGCTTATTCAAAAGTAACGTCAAATAGCAGGAATATCCAATTAAGCTTTAAGTTGTAGCCATGAACAAACATACCCATAAAGAAGACATTATTGCCATGCTTACGGGGACTTTCTTAGTCGCCCAAGGCGTGTTTTTTCTCCAAGCGGGAGAATTACTTACTGGAGGAACTACTGGATTAGCATTACTGATGACCCACTTTTTACCTTGGTCATTTGGCTGGTTATATTTTATTGCTAACTGCCCGTTTTATTTATTAGCTTGGCGCAGATTTGGCGGACGATTTGCGATCAACAGTGCTATCTGTGGTGCGCTGGTATCCATTTTTACTGACCACTTATCTATCTTCATTACCCTGAGCAATATCAACCTTTTTTATTGTGCGTTAGCAGGTGGTCTACTGATGGGATTAGGCATGTTGATCTTGTTTCGACACAGAGCCAGTCTCGGCGGATTCAATGTGCTCTGCTTGTATATCCAAGACAAATACGCCATCCCTGCTGGCCATGCCCAAATGGTGATTGATGGCGTCATTTTAGGTTTCTCATTACTGTTTATTAGTCCAGCGATTATCTTGATCTCGATCTTCGGAGCCATTGTCCTAAACTTAGTACTGAGTATGAATCACAAACCAACCCGCTATAACGTCACCTATCAGCCCTAACCTCTCGTAAGATGAAAAAACAACGCCTTAAGTTAACATTAACTTAAGGCGTTGTTGTTACTGGCTACATATCGATCTGCATCCGCAAGCACTCAGCAAAGTGATAAGCACTAGGGACCAAATCAATAATGCATGTATCATCGCCATGACTTATTGATGTTTGATTGGAATTAATGCGTTACACGAGACTTCACATCATGACTGATGGCTTTATCCAACTCAGCAGCCACATGGCCAGGTGAACGAGTTGTCTGTGAAATCAAGCGGTACATGGCCGGAATGACAAATAGTGTCACCAATGATGCAAACGCCATCCCAAAGAAAATGACGGTACCTACCGAGACTCGACTCTCATAACCCGCACCTGTTGATAAAATCAGAGGTATAGCGCCAGCCAATGTAGTAAATGCCGTCATTAGAATAGGTCGTAAACGGCGCGCCGAAGCATCAATGATCGCTTTCTCAAATTCATAACCACGGTCGCGCAACTGATTAGCAAATTCAACGATCAAAATGCCGTTTTTAGTCACCATACCAATCAGCATGATCATCCCGATTTGGCTATAGATATTCATTCCTTGATCCATAACGAACAAACCAACAAAGCCACCAAATACCCCCATAGGAACTGTGAGCATGACGACCAAGGGGTTAATAAAACTCTCAAACTGCGCAGCTAACACTAAATAAGCCACCAATAATGCCAAGGCAAAGACCACTGCCACACTAGATTGGTTTTCTCTAAACTCTTTTGACTCTCCAGAGTAACTCACCGTTATATCACTCGGTAGTAGCTCCTGAGCCGTCTGATCGAGAAAATCCAACGCTTGGCCTAAAGTGTATCCTTCAGCAAGGTTAGCCGTAATCGTAATGGCTTTTTGTTTGTTATAACGAGCTAAACGAATCGCAGAAGCCACTTCCTCAATATGAGTAAGCGTATCTAAAGTCACTAATTCCCCTGATGCTGCTCGTAGATAAATCTGGCTCAAATCCGAAGCATTATTAAAGCGATTTTCATCACCGCGTAAATAAACATCATATTCTTCGCCCCGATCAACAAATGTTGTCACTTTTTGCCCGCCAAGCATCACTTCTAAGGTATTGGAGATCTCTTGAACACTAATACCCAACTCTGCCGCACGATGGCGATCAACACTCACCACCAGCTCTGGGGTTTTCTCGGAATAGTTGCTGTCAACCCCCGTCATCATTTGTGACTCTGTCGCGCGCTGTTTAATCACTTCAGTCCATTGCTGCAATTCTTCATAATCAGAGCCGCCAAGAACAAATTGCACCGGCTCACTCGAGCCACCTCGAAATCCTGGCATAAATGGGAAAACACGGACATCAGGGATACCCGTTAACACCTGCCGAATCTGATTCACCGCCTCTTGAGCTGTCACTTCTCTTTCATTCCAGTCCTCAAGAATCATAATCACAAAACCGGTTTGATCGCCCGCATTCCCACCAAACGCTGGTGACTGAATGCTGAATGATTTTAAAAAACCTTGTCCCAATAACGGCATCAATCGAGATTCGACTAAATCCATATTAGCTGCCATACGGTTGTAACTGGTTGCATCAGCACCACGGACAAACGCAAAAATCACGCCGCGATCTTCAGATGGGGTTAACTGAGCGGGAACTTGCTGGTTGAGAGTATAACTTCCGCCCACACAAGCCATAATCACTAACGGCGCTGCCCATTTTATTCGTAAAGCCGTTTGTAAAGCTCGCCGATAACTTGCTTCTAGTCGTGCAAACAACTTATCTACTACCTGATTAAAACGATTAGGTTTGGCATTGGCACGTAAAATTTTACTACTGAGGACAGGAGTCAATGTTAAAGCGATTAAAGAAGAGAAAATAACCGCCATCGACAATAGCACGGAGAACTCGGTAAACAGTAATCCAACCATGCCATCCATAAATGAAATGGGTAAAAAAACCATCACTAACACTAATGTGGTTGCAATGACCGCAAAACCGACTTCCTTAGCGCCTTTGTAAGCAGCCAATAACGGCTTATCTCCTTGTTCTATATGATGATAAATATTCTCCATTACCACGATGGCATCATCGACAACCAGTCCAATAGCAAGAATCAGTGCCATTAAAGTAATCAGGTTGATCGAAAAACCGAAGTAATAAGCCGCAATCAAGGATGAAATCAATGAAACGGGTACCGTTACCGCGGGGATCAGTGTGGCGCGAGCTTGCCCAATAAAAATATATAGCACTAGTACCACCAGTCCACCTGTGATAAACAGCGTGCTGTACACTTCTTCAATTGACCGTTCAATAAACACAGTGGAGTCATAATCAATCGCTAGCCGAGTTCCTTCCGGTAGAAACGGCTGTATGCGGTCCACTTCTTGGTGAATACGAGCGGCGACTTCTAGTGGGTTGGCGTCTGATTGAGGAATTATCCCCATACTCACATTCACCACCCCATCACTTTTAAAGGTTGAGTTTTCATTTTCCGCACCAATAAAGACATCCGCGACATCGCGTAGATAAATCGGCGAATGATCACTGGCTCGTTTAACCACTAACGATTGAAAATCAACTTCATTTTGATAGCTTCTTGCCGTGCGCACCGACATCACCGTTGAGTCGTTACGTACCTGGCCGGCAGGACTTTCTATGTTTTCTCGACGTAAAGCACCGGCAATATCCGTGGTAGTGACTCCTCGCCCAGCCATTTGCTCAGGATTAAGTCGCACATACATCACCTTAGATAAGCCACCTGACACACTGACCGAACTCACCCCACTGATCAAACTAAACCTATCGACTAAGACCCGATCGGTATAATCGGTAAGTTGGGTGCGATCCATGTTAGAGGAGCTCAAGTTAATGTATACCGAGGGCTGACCAGAACCATTATTCTTAAACACCTGTGGATCATCGGCCTGCTCTGGTAATGAACGCTTAGCTCTTGCTACCGCATCACGAATATCACTCACACCATCATTAAGGTTATAACCCAGTTTAAATGTAACCGTGATACGTGATGATCCATTCCGAGTTGTTGAACTGATTTCATCAATACCACTAATCCCGGCTAATTGATCTTCTAATACAGAAGTTATCTGACTTTCAATAATGGTTGCCGAGGCACCACTATAACGGGTCGTTATCGATACCACAGGGTTTTCGATATCCGGCATTTCACGTACTGATAACTTAGAAAACGAAACCAAGCCAAACACACATAACAATAAGCTTAATACCACTGCCGCAACCGGGCGTTTTACAGAAATATCAGATAACAACATTATTGTGCGCCTTTATTTATCGGTTGACCGTCAGCAGTGACTTCCATGACGCTCAATCCATCACGCATATTGACAATACCTTGCACCACAATACGCTGACCAATATCAATCCCTTGCTCAATCACGACTTGATTGCCAATTCTGCTACCCAGTAATACTTCCGTACGGGAAACTCGATTATCATCACCAACAACGTAGACATAGCGCTTAGTACCAGAATATTCCAAAGCTTGAACCGGAATAATCGGAGCAGAAAGAGCAGGGAAATCAAGTTGGGCCGTAATTAACATCCCAGGTTTTAAGCGTTGCTGGGGATTATCAAACGAAATACGAACTCTAAGGTTGAGGGTTGCAGGATTGACACGCGAGTCAATGGCCACCACTCTGCCTTTAAAGTGCTCATCTGGCCAAGCAGATACTTGGCCAGATACTGTCATCCCGGTGGAAATCATGGCTAAGTAACGCTCTGGAACATTCAAATCCAAACGCATCGTGGATAAATTATCCAAAGTCAGTAGCTCATATCCGACAGTGACGAGCTGTCCGCGACTAAAATCAATCAAACCAATGGTACCATCAAAAGGCGCTAGTATATGATGATCTGCTAATTGAGCCTGCGCTGCGGCTAAACGAGCTTGAGCAATTTCAACACTTGAACGCTGAGCATCCATTTCGGTTTGAGTAATAGCATTACGCTGCACTAAACGTTCAAATTCCGCTAGCTTACGCTGCTCATCACGTAAATAGGCTTGCGCCTCTGATACTGCCGCCTGAGCCCGTTGATCATATAGTGTCACCAGCTTCTGCCCTTGCTTTACAGTTTGATTACTTTGAACTGCAATCTGATTTACTTTAGCTGATACTTCAGATGCGACAGTAACCGATTGTTCTGCCGTCAGTTTACCAATTAGAGCCAAACGTTGTGAAACTTCATGTTGTTGCACTGTTTCGGTAACAACAGGCGTAGCGCGAGGTGAAAATGCCTGTACAGTAAAAACCGCTAGACTAGTGAGTAATAACAAAACCGATAAAAATATTTTTTTCATGAGAGCGTTCAAAATAATAAATCACTGATTGTATTGTAACGGCTTCTTGTGACAGAAAACGTCAATCAACGTAAAGATCAATAAAATTCCATTAATTTCACCTATTTCAAATCGATATGGAATGCTATACCCAAACAACTTGGAGTTGCAGGTAGGCGGCAAGTGAGTGACAAATTTGTCAGGAACAAATTTGAACAGCCGAAGGCTGGCCTTTGGTGAGAGCCACGGACGGCTCTCATAGTCCC
>SLFB01000215.1 GCA_007124475.1 Vibrio sp.
AGGTTTGTGCTAAAACTATTATAAGTAATGGTGGTATTTTTTGATTAACGTTAGCTGAAATCGAGTCATATTTTATGAAGGGTAGGTTATGTTAAAAAAATTAAAAATGAGATCTAGGCTCATCCTGGTGTTTAGTATTCCTTTGACCATTAGTTTATTGCTAGCGGCATGGATTGTAACTAAGCAAGTAAGTACTCGCGTGGTCGGTTTAGGCGAGATCTCCGTCAGCCGAACGGCACAAACGAGTTCAGAAATGGTCAGCAGTTGGGTCGAAGCCCGTATGGCGGTTGTTCGTTCGCTAGCGCAAACAGAGACTTTGTCATCCGGAGATACTCAGGCCATTTTTAATTACGTCAAACATTTTGGCAAAAATATGAGTTCAGAATTTGAGGTGATGTTTTTTGTTGATCTCAAAGGTGATGCTTATCACCATAATGGGGTAGTAGCAAGTCGAGCTAATCGTGGCTATTTTCAACAACTGGTGGTGCAAAAAAGTCATCAATCAGTGGTGAGTGACCCGCTGTATTCTGGTACGTCTGGTAATGCCATTATTGTTCTTGCTCATGTAGTTAAAAACCATCAGGGTCAAGTCATTGGTTTATTAGCCGCAACAGTGACATTAAATACTTTAACTCAATTGGTTGATAGTGTTGCGACTAATAATGCTGAAGCGTGGTTAGTGGATTCTCGTGGTGTCTATGTTGCGCATAAAGATGCGGCTAAACGGTTAAAAGATAATGCTACTCAAGATAATAATACGGCCTATGCCCAAATGAGTCGTTCTATGGTGTCTGGTCAATCCGGTTTAACTGAGCTGTATTTAGAAAATAAACAACACTATATGGTGGCTTATCATCCGGTTGCCAATACTCCCGGGTGGTCATTAGCGGTTGCTCAACCTTATGATGACATTATCTCTACCGCCCGTGAATTAACGACCACGTTATTAACGGCTTTTGCTGTGACCTTGGTTTTGTTAATCGTCATCATCCTTTTCGTGGCGAAAATGATTGTTAACCCTATCAATGAAACTCGAGAGGCTTTAGAGCAAATTGCCGCCGGTGATGGCGATCTCACTCAGCGCCTTAATGATGAACGTTATGATGAGTTTGGTGATCTAGCACGAAGCTTTAACGCTTTTGTTGCTGGTGTACATAGTTTAGTAAAACAAGTAGCTGAAGCGTCGATTCAGCTTGGAGCTGCAGCGGAGCAGTTAGCAGTTTCTAGCCGCGAAGCTAATGCGCAAGTGCAGCAGCAGCGTCATGAAACGGATCAGGTCGCTACTGCAATGACAGAAATGGCAGCGACGGTTAATCAAGTGGCAGAGAATGCGGGTAACGCTGCTCAAGCTGCAGATCGTTCAAGTAAGTTTGCCCAAGAGGGTGAAACTGTGGTTACTAAAACCACTAACGAAGTTTTATCTCTGGCCAAAGAAGTGCAAACCGCGGTTAATGTGATAGAGAAGTTACAGCAAGATGCTCAGTCTATCGGTACCGTGCTGGAAGTGATCCGTAGTATTGCTGAACAGACCAATTTATTAGCGCTTAACGCGGCGATAGAAGCGGCACGTGCGGGTGAGCATGGACGTGGTTTTGCGGTGGTGGCTGATGAAGTTCGGACATTAGCGACACGTACGCAAAGTTCTACTGAAGAAATTCGTGACATTATCGAGAAACTACAATCAGCGTCGAAGAATGCGTCACAAGTCATGGATGGCGGTTATCGTAAGGCAAATGAAGTGGTTGATTGGGCGGAGCAAGCCTCTGAAAAACTCCGTGAAATAACCACAGCAATCATTACTATCAATGATATGAATATACAAATTGCCACTGCAACCGAGCAGCAATCGATAGTGGCCGACGATGTTAATCAAACGCTGAACAGAATTAGTGGTGGTGTTGAGCAACTATCAGACGGTTCTACTCATATTGCTGCTGCCAGTGATGAGCTTGCTCGTCTAGCGACTGATTTACAAAATCGCGTAGGGCGGTTTAAAGTCTGATTCTTGTGTTAATAAACCTTGCGTATCGTCACTTTTTAAACCCCTATAATTAGGGGTTTATTCTTTTGCTATTTGATACTGCAGCTTTTATATAACGCTGGTTTAACTCAATCGCGACGTTTGTCTATACTCATAGTATATTATGATAGCTATGTTTGAGTTTCACAGCGATATACCCTTCTGACTTGAAGCTGCAGGGGTGTTGGCTACGTTCGTTCGCCCCAATCACATAGTGTGCCTATGCTCATGGGGATGAGTTCACTTATCGCCTATCTGCAACTTCAAGTGGTTTGAATGTAGGCAAATGTGTCACTCACTTACCGCTTATCCACAATTTAATGACTTTGAGCAGACCCTAGGAATGATCAATAAATATTGATTGATGATGACTAAACACGGTAATCTCAATCAATATCCGCTGACAACCATGATGATAATGGAGATGCTGCGTTGTGGCTTATCTAATAGCGAACATTGATACACCAACCCTAATACAAATAAGGCTAGATGGACTATGAGCATATTTAAACATCTCACGATAAAGAGCAAAGTGGTTATTGGTATCACCCTGGCCGTGTTAGCTTCAACCACCATTCTTGGTGTAATGGCGCAGCATCAAGCAAGACAAACCTTAGAACATCGTTTAGTCAATATAGAATTGCCGACCATGCTAGAGCGAATTGCTGAGCAAATAGATAGAGACGTAAGCACCTTGCTGGCCGCGTCCGAACAAATTGCCAATAACGTCTTTATTCAAGATGCCATTCGCAACACAGATCGTAATGCGCAGCAAGAAGCAAAGCTTGTACGTCAACTTAATAATATTCGTCAACAATATCAACTAGATGACGCTTCTGTTGCCAATCGAGAAACGGCTTTTTATTGGAATCAAAATGGCTTTTTACGCCAACTTAACCGTCAGCAAGATGGCTGGTTTTTTGGTTTTACGTCATCTCAGCAACCGACCATGGTGAGTATGTTTCGTGAGCCAACGGGAGAAGTGAAATTATTTGCCAACTATCAGGTCGTCAATGGCATAAGTATGTCCGGGCTATCAAAATCCATGAACGATATGGTTCGGTTATTAAATAGCTTTAAAATCGAGCAAACCGGGTTTGTGTATTTAGTGAACGCACAAGGAGAGATTCAAGTCCACCCGAAAACCAGTAACCAGACAGGTTCTTTAAGTCAGCTTTATGGCTCTTCAGCGGCATCGCTTCTTAATAACTCGAAATTTAATTTAATCAATGCCAAAGAAAATGGCAAAGACGTGTTTGTTGCCAGTTTTTATGTGCCAAGTATGGATTGGTACGTGATTGGCAGTGTTCCGGTTAATGAGGTTTTTGCCGACCTCAATAGTATGGGGCAGCGCATGATCATGATGACCTTGATGGTGGCCGCTGCTTTCATTTTTATGGGGATTTTGTTAGCAAACAGCATCGCTAAACCTATTCATCAAATAGCACAGCGTTTCACTGACCTTGGTAAGGGGGATGGCGATCTTTCTCAGCGGATTGATATTGAGGGTAAAGATGAAATTGCTCAGCTTTCACAGGGGTTTAATGGTTTCATTGATAAGATTCACCAATCGATGAAAGAAGTCTCGGCCACCAGTCGAGCCCTGCACGATGCAGCGGCCAATGTATCCAGCAAATCTCAGACCACCTGCGATAATAGTCAACATCAGCGTGAGCAAACCGTCCAAGTCGTTACCGCGATGAATCAGATGGGCTCAACCATCAGTGAAATCGCTGCAAATGCAGCTACTGCTGCCGAAACTGCCAATCAGGCATCAAGTAGCACGCAACAAGGAAAAACGGTGATTACTCAGGCCAGAGATACAATTGACCGTTTGGCTTTAGATATCTCTAATACTGGCGAAGTTGTTGAGCAGCTTGCTAAGAAAACGGTGGATATTGGTGGTATACTCGATGTTATTCGCGCAATATCAGAACAGACCAACCTGTTAGCATTAAATGCAGCGATTGAAGCGGCTCGAGCCGGTGATCAAGGTCGTGGTTTTGCTGTAGTTGCAGATGAGGTGCGCAATTTAGCAAGTCGTACCGCGAGCTCTACAGAAGAAATTCAAGCTATGATCCATCAGCTACAATCAGACGCCAGAGACGCTGTACAAGCAATGGAAATGGGTAAGACGGTATCGGCGGAAGGCGTTGAGTTTACTCAATTGGCTGCTCAAGAATTAGAGACGATTTTACTCAAAATTCAAGATATTACGGATAGAAACACCCAAGTGGCCACAGCAACAGAAGAGCAATCTACCGTTGTTTATACCATCAATAGTAATGTAGAAGAAATCAATGTGGTTAATGAAAAGACCACAGCTACGGCAGAAGAGTTAGCTCAAGCAAGCCAAGAGTTAACAGAGTTATCCTTACGCCTTGATTCCATGGTGAGTAACTTCAAGTTATAGACGATTTTTTACAGTTAAGAAGATAAGTAATGAAAGATATTGAACAAACATTAGATGCGATGACCGCAGAGTTGAATGAGCAACCCGAAGTGCCATTACCAAGTTTAGAAGAGCAGCGTGCATTGGTGGCTGAATTTAAACGTTTAGAGGCCGCAGGAGAGCTGACACCTGAGATTCTAGAACAACATTTTGCACAGTTTTTCGATAGTACCGACACTCCTATTCATTAAGTGACGTTTATCCCATCAGGGTGGCTCAGCCTTTCTGATGGGGTTTCCTCCCCCTTGATTCTTATCAAAACCTCTTAGTTTGCCGTTCACTTTATGTCTAGTTGACTAGCCGCTGATGAAATTATCATCAGAGATCATCTACGCCTCTAATCTCCACCATAAATAATAAAATAAAGGCTGATTGCCCTTTTGATTGAGTGTTGAATAATCGGTTGTAGAAAACTTATTCAATCTAGTCGGCTGCATTCTATATCTTGCTGTCTCATCGAGTAGCAGTCTGAACTGATTCAGTCTTTATCGTCGGCTAGAGCAACGGAGTATTAACAATGAATAAATCGACATCCACTGATGTTATTTTACACGCTTTTGATTGGCCTTATTCAATGGTAACAGAGCATGCGAATGAAATCGCTCAAGCTGGCTATAAAGCGGTTTTGGTGTCACCGCCAATGAAATCTTATCACCAAGCTGGAGGAACCCCTTGGTGGCAGCGGTATCAGCCGCAAGATTATCGAGTAATCGACAATCAGTTGGGTAACACCACGACTTTTCAACAAATGGTCAGTGAGCTAGAAGCGCTTGGTTTATGGGTATACGCCGATGTTGTGTTTAACCACATGGCGAATGAATCGAGTGAAAGGCTCGATTTACAATATCCTAGTGCGAAAGATATACAAGCGTATGCTAATCAGGCGCAATATTTTCAGCAGCAACGATTGTTCGGTGATCTGTCTAAGCCATTATTTAATGAAGATGATTTTGTCGAGGCATTTGGTATTCAGGATTGGCAAGATAAATGGGAAGTGCAAAATGGACGTATATCCGGCGGCCCCCATGATCCTGGTTTACCGACTTTGCGTGCCAACGCGCATGTAATAGCGCAGCAAAAAACTTACCTTTTAGCGTTAAAGAAACTCGGTGTAAAAGGTTTTCGAATTGATGCCGCTAAACACATGACGATTGACCATCTTAAGCAAGTCTGGAGTGATGATATTACTCATGATGTCCATATTTTTGGTGAAATCATCACTGATGGTGGTGCGACAAAAGCCGAGTATAAGCTGTTTCTTGAGCCTTATCTTGAGCAGACTCGCTTAGGTGCCTACGATTTCCCATTGTTTCAAACCGTCTTTAATGCGTTACAGCCCAAAGGTAGTTTAAAAGCGCTTATTGACCCTTATTGCTTTGGTGATGCCTTATCTCAAGAACGGGCGATTACTTTTGCTACTACTCATGACATCCCAAATAACGATGTGTTCATGAATTTAGTTATGGCAGAATCACTAGAGCAATTAGCTTATAGCTACATTCTTGGCCGTGATGGTGGAGTGCCACTGATTTATACGGATTTAAATACCAGTGATATTCGCAATAGTGAAGGTAAACCGCGCTGGCAAAATGCTTGGCAAGATCCAGCATTAATCGGTGGTATTCAATTTCATAATATGATGCATGGCTTACCCATGCATCATATTGAAGCCAGTGATGATCTACTGGTGTTCAGTCGAGCAAAGCAAGGTGTGGTGATCATCAATAAGTCGAAACGAGCTCAAAAAGTCGAGTTTAAATGGTCTCAGCCTTTGTTTGATGTCGTTACCGGCGAGCAATTTGATGTTAAATCGAATGTTGTCACAATTCACACTTCTGCGATGACTAGCCGTATGTTATCCATTTATCAGTAGACTATTGGTATGGCGGCCAGTATAACTTTGAGTCATATACCCTTCCTACTTAAAGCTGCAGGGGTGTTGGCTACGTTCGTTCACCCCAATCACATAGTTTGTCTATGCTCATGGGAATGAACTCACTTGCCGCCTACCTGCAACTCCAAGTTGTTTGGGTATAAAGTTTAAAGATTGGTTGCCATCTCAATGCGTAAAGCGATGGTAAAATACAACTTGCTTACTTGAAGTTGCAACGGTGCTGGTGATATTGGCTTACTTGCAACTTGAAACAGTTGGGGAATCTCAGATTTTATTCGCTTTGACATTTATTTTATGCCGCTACAGCGATACTTTTGCTGCTTGATGCTGCTTGATGCTGCTTGATGCTGCTTGAAGCTGCAAGTGACAAAGGTAACGCTGTATTGGTCGTATGCACTATTACTCTTTCGTTGATTGGGTTTGTTCTCAATTATCGATAACTCATCTCTACCGGTGCGCGAAGAGTCATTGCTGATCATTATAGCGAAAAGCCAATCACCCCTTATCTTTTAATAGCATTAAATTATGGGAAATTCTGATGCATTACTTGAGTATTGTGATTGATTTTTTACAAGAGAGTAAGTGGGTTCTTACTCTGTTAATTGTTGTGACCGTTATATTGGTTAAGCGTTTGGTTTTATCTTTGATCCGTGGTGATGTCTCTTTTTTAACGGAAGATCAACGTAAGTGGATGTCTCGGACGAAAAATGGCGCTTTTGTCGCTACCAGTTTGATTCTATTTTTGCTCTGGAAATCAGAAATTAGTCAGTTTGCTTTATCGGTGACAGCGATTGCCATTGCGATAGTGGTCGCTTCAAAAGAAATTATTCTTTGCTTTACAGGCTCAATTCAACGCGCCAGTTCGCGCTCATTTCGAATGGGAGATTGGATTGAGGTAGGTAAATTATGTGGTGAAGTTATTGAGCATAATATGATGGCAACCGTGATCCAAGAGATAGATTTACAACATGGGCAGTATCATTACACAGGAAAAACCGCCACCTTACCTAATAGTATGTTTTTTACCCATCCGGTAAAAAATTTAAACTTTATGAAACGCTATGTTTTTCATAATTTCACCATTATTGTTCCTAACTTCGTTAATCTTTACCCGTTATTACCGACTATGTATCAGCGAATGGAAGAGCATTTTGCTCACTTCATTGATGTTGCCCGTCGTTATAATAGTATGATTGAGAAACATGCAGGTGTTGATCTACCAAGCGCGGAGCCGCACATTGAAATATCGAGCATTGGCGCGGGGGAGCAAGTTGTACACTTTATGATCTTTTGTCCGACCGATAAAGCCAATCATCTTGAACAATTGATCCGTAAAGATTTTATGCAAGAGTACGAGAAAGCTTTTCCCCCCGCGAGTGCGACAATAGCCAAACTTACCGATGAGGAAGAGAAGCTCTCGTAGAGTTTGGAATCAATGTCGAGATGGCGTTTTAATGGTATGTGTTTTGTTGACTTGGACATTTAAGCGCTTGGCAAGACGAGTTAAATTGGCACGATCTAACTGGAGTTTTCGAGCGGTTTCTGCCCAATTATAATTTGATGCAATTAAGGTTTGGGCTATTAATTGACGCTGGAAATTCTCAGTTGCACAGCGCAGTCCCATTGATATAGATAGTTGGTTATCATCATCTTTTTGTGTCTCTATTGGTATTGGGCGAAGATATTCAGGATCATCCTCTAATTCGCCAATTTCGCTGAGGTGAATCGTGACTAGGTTCTGTTGAGCTTGTTTTGCGCGAGCTTTAAGTGCGGAACGATTAATGACATGCTCTAACTCTCTAACATTCCCAGGCCATGAGTAATGGATCAGATAACTGAGCGCTGGAGCGGCGATTTTTAATTGCACGATACCGAGTTTACGTCGGATTTGTTCCAGAAAGTAACCGACTAATAAGGTTATATCACCGGTGCGCTCACGAAGTGGGGGGACCCAAATCGGGTAAACACTTAATCGATGGTAAAGATCGGCTCGAAAACGACCGGCTTGAACCTCTTGTTTTAAATCCCGATTTGTTGCGGCGAGAATACGAACATTGACGGTCTGCACCGTATCTTGACCGACAGGTTGAATCTCATTGTTTTGTAATACACGCAGTAATTTACTTTGCGCTAATAAAGGCAATTCACCAATTTCATCTAAAAATAACGTTCCTTCATTGGCTAAAGCAAACTTCCCCATTCGATGACGTTCAGCGCCGGTAAAAGCGCCTTTGATATGCCCAAATAGCTCACTTTCAACTAAATTTTCAGGGATGGCCGCACAGTTCACATAGACCATAGGTTGGTGCTTGCGAGCAGATAGTTGATGAATGGTACGCGCAACTAACTCTTTTCCGACCCCTGTCTCACCATGAATCATAATGGTGAGATCGGAGGGAGCAACAACATGAATATCCGATATCATGACTTGTATTGCATCACTATTGCCAATGATATCCCCTTTTTCTCGTTGCCAGACATCTTCGTTGAGGGCTTCTAAACGCTGCTGACTATATTTAGCTTGAGCTTCCAATTGCGAGAGAGTCAACGCTAACTTCAATGTTGAGGCCGCTATCGCCGCTAAAGCCTCTAGACTACGCATGGGGATGTCATTAAAAGCGTTGGGGGTGAGGCTATCGAGGGTCAGAACGCCTAATAACGTATCGCCAAAGAGTAAAGGTAGGCCCATACAAGCGTGAATCGGTAGATCATCGTCATGCTCCATCAGTAAACCGTCAAAAGGATCGGGGAGTGAGCAGTCGGCTCCGAATCGTACTGGAGAAGTCGATTGACAAATAATATCCAGTCTCGGGTGCTCTGAGATGAT
>SLFB01000117.1 GCA_007124475.1 Vibrio sp.
AAAAGTAAAAAAGAAACAAGCGCCAAAGCAATTAACAGGATATTACGTTGAGAATCCATCGTTATTTGTCTCTGTCTGGTTTTTTGACTGGTGGAATGGGGTCATATCCCCCTTCGTTCAAAGGGTGGCATTTTAATAGACGTTTGCCAGATAACCAACACCCTTTTATCAAACCGTGAGCTCTCAATGCTTCTATTGCATAATTTGAGCAAGTCGGCGTAAACCGGCAGCGAGGACCGATAAGCGGACTAATTGTCCATTGGTATAGTTTAACTAAACCAATAGTCAACCACGTGAAGGGCGAGATAGGCGATGCCATAACTTGTCGAATAAAGTAAACAGTTCATCATTACTCAAATCTTGCGCGGTTTTTTTCGCGATCACAACAAAATCTTTGTTAGCAAGTTTATGTTGCTTAAGACGAAAACTTTCACGAGCAATGCGTTTAAAACGATTACGACCGACTGCAGTTTTAATTTGCTTCTTTGGGACAGCTAAACCTAAACGAGGATGAGTCAGATTATTATCGCGAGCAATAATGGTAAAATGAGGAGAGCCAGCACGATGCGCTTGCTGGAAGACTTTTTGATAATGCTCGGGAGTTAACAAGCGTAACTCCCGATTGAACGTGTACGTATTCAAAATAATTCAGTGATTATTTTGAAAGGCGCTTACGGCCTTTTGCACGACGTGCATTAATTACTTTACGACCGTTCGCTGTCGCCATGCGTGCACGGAAACCGTGAGTACGCTTGCGCTTTAGAACTGAAGGTTGAAAAGTGCGTTTAGACATTATAAATACCTTTACTGATCAGTAGTGTTAGGTTCTTTCGTTAACCCGGCGTGGAGTATGTCTTCGTAAAAAAGACGCCGACGCCTCTCAACAAAGAGGCGGAATTGTAATCACAGTCACAAAAAGTGTCAATGATTTGGACAACTAACTAGCCGCCATTTTTAAGTGACTATTAGCCAGTGCCCATTTTCCGGTCGGCCGATTATACGGAGTCTTAGCAAAAGCACAAGGATCCTGACTCGATCTTGCTTAGTTTTCTATTCCTTGACCATCTTGCCTTACGGGCTTTTTAAGCATTCATCCACACCTTCATTCTCAGTTAAACCAACCTTATTACCAGCTTGTGCTCGATAAGATAAAAAATGACCATAATTGGGGATAAGTTAGCAAGATCATCGGATATGTGCATGACAATGAGCGATCCTTGTGTGGATCTACGGTATTTCTTGCTGATAGTTGTGTATAAGTTAGATCTTATTCAATGGTTTCACGATCAATCACTGGCGATCTAAGTTATCAACAGGTAGAATGTATCCCCTTATCGGTCATGAATTTAAGAGTGAGAGAATCGTGTCATCTTCGCTTTGGTTGCAATGCTTGCAACAACTTCAAGAAGAATTACCAGCCGCAGAATTCAGTATGTGGGTTCGTCCGCTACAGGCAGAGATTAATGACAATACTCTCACTTTGTTCGCACCGAATCGTTTTGTTTTAGATTGGGTACGTGACAAATACATCAATAATATCAATCGATTACTAAAAGAACATTGTGGTCATAATGCGCCAAATTTGCGCTTTGAAGTCGGTAGTCGACGGAATACGTCAATCCCAGCGGTAACGACCAGTAATCCGGTAAGAACCGCAGCGGATGTTGCTGCAGAATCTTCAGCACCAGCACAGCTGGCACAGCGCAAACCCGTCCATAAAACGTGGGATGAAGATACCGTTGCGACCGATATTAACCATCGCTCGAATGTTAATCCTAAACATAAGTTCAATAACTTTGTTGAAGGTAAATCAAACCAACTTGGTTTAGCAGCCGCTCGACAAGTGGCTGATAACCCGGGCGCGGCATACAACCCACTTTTTTTATATGGTGGTACTGGCCTAGGGAAAACGCACTTATTGCACGCTGTCGGTAATGCTATTGTCGATAACAAGCCCAATGCCAAAGTGGTTTACATGCACTCCGAACGTTTTGTGCAAGACATGGTAAAAGCACTACAAAATAATGCGATTGAAGAATTTAAACGTTATTACCGTAGTGTCGATGCATTATTAATCGATGATATTCAATTTTTCGCTAATAAAGAGCGTTCACAAGAAGAGTTTTTCCATACCTTCAATGCGTTACTTGAAGGTAATCAACAGATCATTTTGACCTCAGACCGTTACCCTAAAGAGATT
The DNA here is from genome assembly GCA_007124475.1 of Vibrio sp. Classification (GTDB taxonomy): domain Bacteria; phylum Pseudomonadota; class Gammaproteobacteria; order Enterobacterales; family Vibrionaceae; genus Vibrio. The sequence goes on from SLFB01000117.1 coordinate 2,201, forward strand.
AATGGGGTAGAAGATCGCCTCAAATCTCGTTTCGGATGGGGATTAACCGTTGCCATCGAGCCACCAGAGCTTGAAACTCGGGTCGCTATTTTAATGACCAAAGCGGAAGATCATCAAATTCATCTACCCGATGAAGTGGCGTTTTTTATCGCTAAGCGTTTACGCTCAAATGTTCGTGAACTGGAAGGGGCACTCAACCGAGTGATCGCCAATGCCAATTTTACTGGCCGACCAATCACCATTGATTTTGTTCGTGAAGCATTACGTGACTTACTTGCCTTACAAGAAAAACTGGTCACCATTGATAATATTCAAAAAACCGTCGCTGAATACTATAAAATAAAAGTGGCTGATTTATTATCTAAGCGCCGCTCACGTTCTGTTGCTCGTCCTCGCCAACTGGCGATGGCGCTGTCGAAAGAGTTAACGAACCATAGTTTACCGGAAATTGGTGATGCATTTGGTGGCAGAGACCATACTACAGTACTGCATGCATGCCGTAAAATTGAGCAATTGCGCGAAGAAAGCCACGACATTAAAGAAGATTATTCGAATTTAATTCGTACTCTCTCTTCGTAATTAGTCTTATTATAAAAAGGCTAAATCAATCCCTTTGGTTCCTTATCGTTAGGTTAAAATCTCATTATGAAGTTTACCATTGCACGTAGTCATCTGATCAAACCCCTCCAACAAGTCTCAGGGACATTAGGTGGTCGGGCAAACTTACCCATTTTAAGTCATTTATTACTGCAGATTGAAGATGGCCAGTTATCTATCACTGCAACAGATTTAGAAGTGGAATTGATCGGTCGTCTAACACTAGAGGGGGACTGTGAAGCCGGTAGTATTACTGTTCCAGCACGCAAATTTTTAGACATTTGTCGCGGTCTACCTGATGATGCTTTGCTCACCGTACAGCTGGAAGGTGAGCGAATATCGATACGCTCTGGCCGTAGTCGTTTTACATTAGCGACCTTACCAGCCAGTGACTTTCCTAACATTGAAGATTGGCAAAGTGATATTAATATCACCATTACACAGGCCGAACTTAGAGCATTAATTGAAAAAACTCAATTTTCAATGGCCAATCAAGATGTTCGCTATTATCTCAATGGCATGCTGTTTGAAATAGATGGCCTTACTTTGCGTGCGGTTGCAACCGATGGCCACCGAATGGCGGTTGCTCAAACCACCATCACTCAAGCATTAGCAAGTAAACAAATTATTGTCCCACGTAAAGGCATTTTAGAGCTGGCAAAGTTGCTGGATGCTCCTGAGCAGCCCGTTGAACTGCAAATTGGCAGCGCCAATCTACGTGCAGAAGTGAATAATTTCATCTTTACTTCTAAGCTGGTTGACGGCCGCTTCCCTGACTACCGTCGTGTATTACCACAAAACACCAATAAAACGCTCATTACCGGCTGTGATGAGTTGCGCCAAGCCTTTTCGCGAGCGGCCATCTTATCGAATGAAAAGTTTCGTGGCGTGCGCGTTAATTTAGCACAAGACAGCATGCGTATTACCGCGAACAATCCAGAGCAAGAAGAAGCGGAAGAGTTATTGGATGTTGACTTTAGTGGTGATGAGATAGAAATTGGCTTTAATGTTAGCTATGTTATTGATGTACTTAATACTTTACGTTGTAATCAAGTACGTATCTCTATGTCTGATGCTAACGCCAGTGCTTTAATCGAAAACTGCGATGATGACAGTGCCATGTATGTGGTGATGCCGATCCGTCTTTAATTGACCATGATAGCTCCTCTATGCCATTGACTCGTTTAGTCGTTCAGCAGTTTCGTAATATTAAAGCCTGTGATTTATCGCCATCATCTGGCTTTAATTTTCTGGTTGGACGCAATGGTAGCGGCAAAACCAGTGTCCTAGAAGCCATTTATTTATTAGGCCATGGACGCTCCTTTAAAAGCTCATTGACGGGGCGAGTAATCCAAAACGAATGCTCAGAGCTGTTTGTTCACGGGCGTTTTTTGAACTCGGATCAATTTGAGCTACCAATAGGCATTAATAAGCAGCGAGATGGCTCAACAGAGGTTAAAATAGGCGGTCAGTCTGGACAAAAGTTAGCTCAACTAGCGCAGGTTTTGCCTTTACAGCTTATCCATCCAGATGGCTTTGAATTACTGACTGACGGTCCGAAGCAGCGGCGAGCATTTATCGATTGGGGCGTTTTTCACTCTCAACCCGCTTTTTTTGAAGCTTGGGGGAGATTTAAACGCTTAAATAAGCAACGGAATGCGTTATTAAAAACTGCTAAAAGCTACCGGGAAATCAGCTATTGGGATCAAGAGCTCGCTCAACTGGCTGAACAAATTGATCAATGGCGACAAGGTTATATTGAACAAATAAGTAACGTTGCACAGGCCTTGTGCCAAGATTTCTTACCCGAGTTTTCGATTAATTTAAGTTATTATCGAGGCTGGGATAAACAAACCCCTTATAAAGACATATTGCAAAACAACTTTGTGCGGGATCAACTGCTAGGTTATACCTTCAGCGGGCCCAATAAAGCAGATTTAAAAATGAAAATCGATGGAACTCCCGTAGAAGATGTTCTATCACGCGGTCAGCTTAAGTTGATGGTCTGCGCCCTTCGCGTTGCCCAAGGTCAACATTTAACCGAGCTAACCGGGAAGCAATGTATCTATCTTATTGATGATTTTGCTTCCGAACTCGATAGCCAACGTCGTAAGCGTTTAGCCGATTGCTTAAAATCGACGGGGGCACAAGTTTTTGTAAGTTCTATTACTGAAAGCCAAATTACTGAGATGATCGAGCCGAATAGCAAGATGTTTTATGTGGAAAATGGCACAATAGAGCAAGGATAACTACTGAGAGAGTCACTCATGTCGAATAATTACGATTCATCGAGTATTAAAGTACTGAAGGGTCTAGATGCAGTACGCAAACGTCCAGGTATGTACATCGGTGACACCGATGATGGTACTGGTCTTCACCACATGGTCTTTGAGGTGGTAGACAACTCAATTGATGAAGCGTTAGCGGGTCACTGTAAAGATATCGTCGTGACGATTCATGAAGATAACTCGGTATCCGTCAGCGATGATGGCCGTGGTATCCCAACAGAAATACACACCGAAGAGAACGTCTCTGCTGCCGAAGTTATTATGACCGTGTTACACGCTGGTGGTAAATTTGATGACAACTCATATAAAGTTTCAGGTGGTTTGCATGGCGTCGGTGTCTCAGTCGTTAATGCTTTGTCCGAAAAAGTATTACTAACGATTTATCGTGGTGGGAAAATACATACTCAAACCTACCGTCATGGTGTACCACAAGCCCCATTAGCCGTGGTTGGTGATACAGACAAAACAGGCACCACGTTACGTTTTTGGCCTAGCGCTGAAACCTTTACCAATATTGAATTCCACTATGAAATTTTAGCCAAACGCCTACGTGAATTATCGTTTTTGAATTCAGGTGTTTCTATCCGCTTACAAGATGAGCGCGAAGCGGATAAACAAGATCACTTTATGTATGAAGGCGGTATTCAAGCCTTTGTTACTCACCTAAATCGTAATAAAACGCCGATCCATGAGAAAGTGTTTCACTTCAATCATGAACGTGAAGATGGGATCAGCGTAGAAGTCGCCATGCAATGGAATGACGGTTTCCAAGAAAATATCTACTGCTTCACTAACAATATCCCACAACGGGATGGCGGTACTCACTTAGCCGGTTTTCGAGCGGCATTGACACGTACCCTTAATACCTACATGGATAAAGAAGGCTACAGCAAGAAAGCGAAAACGGCGACCTCTGGTGATGATGCCCGTGAAGGCTTAACCGCCGTTGTATCGGTTAAAGTGCCGGATCCTAAATTTTCTAGCCAAACCAAAGATAAACTCGTCTCATCTGAGGTGAAATCAGCGGTAGAATCAGCCATGGCTGAAAAATTGAACGATTTCTTAGCTGAACATCCCTCTGAAGCTAAAACCGTATGTAGTAAAATTATTGATGCGGCACGAGCACGTGAAGCGGCTCGTAAAGCGCGTGAAATGACTCGCCGTAAAGGGGCACTCGATCTTGCGGGCCTCCCAGGTAAACTGGCGGACTGCCAAGAGAAAGATCCTGCGTTATCTGAACTGTATATTGTCGAGGGTGACTCAGCTGGCGGCTCCGCTAAGCAAGGCCGTAACCGTAAAAATCAAGCGATTCTTCCCCTGAAAGGTAAGATCCTTAACGTTGAAAAAGCACGCTTTGATAAAATGCTCTCTTCGCAAGAAGTCGCCACTTTGATCACGGCTCTAGGCTGTGGAATCGGGCGAGATGAGTATAACCCGGATAAATTGCGTTATCACAATATCATTATCATGACCGATGCTGACGTCGATGGTTCACACATCCGCACTTTATTGTTAACCTTCTTCTACCGTCAAATGCCTGAGCTGATTGAACGTGGTTACGTTTATATTGCTCAGCCTCCTTTATATAAAGTAAAAAAAGGTAAGCAAGAACAATATATTAAAGATGAAGATGCCATGACTCAGTACCAAATTTCATTGGCACTGGATAACGCATCGCTCCATGTTAATGCTGATGCTCCTGCATTAGCGGGCGCACCACTAGAAAAACTCGTACGCCAATACAATGCCGCAATGAAACTCGTCGAGCGCATGAGTCGCCGTTATCCTTATGCCATGATCAATGAGTTTACCTATATGCCAAGGTTAACTGAGCAGCAATGCCAAGATCGTCATACCGTCGTAGCTTGGACTGAACGCCTAGTCAATCAGCTTAATGCAAAGGAAGTAGGCGCAAGCCAATATCAGTTTGACATTGAGCATAATCTTGAATTAGGCGTTTACTCACCTAAGGTCGTTGTCCGTACCCATGGGGTCACTTACGACTATTTACTCAGCGTTGATTTACTCAATTCAAAAGAATACAGCAGCTTAGCCGATCTATTTGAAGCATTGGATGGCCTATTAGAAGAAGGGGCCTACATTCAGCGCGGTGAAAGAACTCAGCTGGTCAGCAGCTTCTCTTCAGCTCTCGATTGGCTCATTAAAGAATCTCGCCGTGGTTTAGCCGTTCAACGTTATAAAGGTCTAGGAGAAATGAACCCAGATCAGCTGTGGGAAACAACCATGGATCCTGATTCACGCCGCATGATGCAAGTAACGATTGATGATGCTGTCGGAGCGGATGAACTGTTTACCACTCTAATGGGTGATCAAGTTGAACCGCGCCGCGCCTTTATTGAAAACAACGCGCTACGAGTCGCTAACTTAGACGTTTAACGCCATTTTGAGAATCAAACTTACAACGCAGTGCCTCGGCACTGCGTTTTATTTTATGGCCAATTCGCCATTTTACTCTACGATTTCTAAAAACTTAGGCTTTCGCTCTAGTTTGATCTCACCGCCCACCACTTAGTCTCCTTTTCTCATAAAAAACAGAACTTTATATTGAATAGCGCTTTTGCTTTATTTTTTTAGCTCGCTATAGTCATCGCTAGATTTAACAAAATTCATACAGACAACAACACTGAATTTACAGGAGGATTTGCGATGGCATTTCTGGTTTAATCCGAGAGCAAACTTGCTCTCGGAAGGCACTATATGGCTGTCTTATGATCAGGAGTGAGGAGAAATCACTATGCTTTATCGCTATTATCAAGCGTATTTATCTGCCTTTCGTATGTGGTGGTTAACCAGTCGTTTTATGACTTACCAATCACCAATGCATCTACTGCAATTTTATGAACGGCAAGAACAACAGAACTTAACCCCTAGCGCGATTAAAATCGGCGATACGGTACATTTATTAAATTACGCCAATCAAAGTCCTTTTAAGATCACTTTAGTCAGCGACCATCGCAGCGATCCGGCCGTAGGCTATATTACTGCTGACTCTTATTTAGGATCGATGCTCATCGGTCTCACTGAACAAGATACGATCACTTTGATGATCTGCGGTCAACACCACTCTTTTGTTATCACCCAAGTTATCCGCCAATCTTATCAACCACAACCTACGTCAATCGTTTGTGGCTGCTTACCTTGTCAATAAATAAGGAGATATCACTTATGAGTAAGAAAGATCTGAAAAAACCTCAATTAAGCTTAAAAGAGAAACGTAAACTAAAACAAGAAAAGGCCTCAGAAAACAAGGTCGATAAGGGACGTAAAACCCGTCAAAAATAAAACGTATTGCCAAATAACTTGAAGTTTACGGTAGGCGGTAAGTCAGTCCATCCTCATGATCATAGGCAGACTATGTGATTGAGGTGAACCATATAGCCAACACACCAGCAGCTTCAAGTAGGCAAGAAAGTATTTTAAAGCCTGATAATACAATCAGGCTTTTTTAGTAAAAAAATCGCCATAACTGACTTGAAAAGCCGATTGCAAACCTTATATAAATAAGTGTAGAGGATGCCGTTAGGGCCTCTCACTAACAACATTCGCTCACTAAGAGGAATGTTAAACCGTAAATCTTGATGACCTTAGTTTAGCTAAATAAGGATCATCACTTAACAATACTTGTTAAGACTATTGCTTACTAAGAGGATAGGAATATGAGAACTGTTGATTTTACCCCTTTATACCGCAATGCTATTGGTTTTGATCGCTTATTAAACATGATGGAAGCGAATGTGGCAAAAAATGCTCAAGGTGGATATCCTCCTTATAATATTGAGCAACAAGAAGAAAATAAATACCGTATAACAATGGCAGTCGCCGGGTTCGCCGAGCAAGAGCTGGATATTACTCAGCAAGAAAATACTCTTATCGTGCGGGGAGAACGAGCACCAGAAGATAATAAAAACTATATTTATCAAGGAATTGCTGAGAGAAACTTTGAAAGAAAGTTCCAGCTTGCTGATTATGTTAAAGTTATCGGTGCTCAATTAGAAAATGGCTTATTGCACATAGATTTAGAACGAGAAA